>JBBUEA010000084.1:0-6980 GCA_038057035.1 Patescibacteria group bacterium
TTTCTTCAATGCCTGTCGGCGATAACTCCAAAGCTCTTGTAGGCTCAACGGCTCTTGAACCTGATGTTATTCAGTCGCTGGACTCGGATGGTTTTACCATCGGAACAAACATTAAAGTCAATGCCAGCGGAACAATTTATAACTGGATTGCTTTTAGAGCCGCCGCCGGAGATTTGGCTGTCGGTTCTTATAACGGCAACGGCGCTGTTGACCACGACATTACCGGCATCGGATTTCAGCCGGAATACGTAATTGTAATATCAAGCTCAACTAATGAAGCGGTTCATCGTTCAAACACAATGCCTAAAACCTATTTTTTTAACGCCGAAGACGGAGATTCCGGCAACCGGATAATTTCTTTTGACCCCGACGGGTTTTCCGTAGGCAACAGTTCGCGCGTAAATTCAAACGGCATAACTTATTTTTACGCGGCTTGGAACAGTTCAACCGGAAAAATGCAAAATGGAACTTATGCGGGAAACGGAACGGATAACCGTTCCATAACGGGCGTCGGGTATCAGCCTGAATATGTCATAATAAGAGGGCAGGGACTTTTGGAAACAGCTCATAAATCATATTCAACCGGCCCGGCCAGCGATATTACGATGGATTTCCGCGCTTCCGACAATGATTTGGATGAAATTCAGGCTTTAGAAACCGACGGCTTTCAGGTTGGGACTGACGTCCAAACAAACGGCGCCGGAACGACTTACCACTGGATATCTTTTCCAACCGGATTTAAAGAAATAATTTTTTCGCCGCTGGCGGCAACTTCTTCCGCTTCCGGAACTATTTATATAAATGACGGCATTTCCACTTCTTCAATTCAAATAAATTATGAAGGCGGAATCAGCTGGTAATTAAAAACGCAAAACTAAAAACGAAAAATGCAAAACAACAACTCAAAATTAAAAACAGACTTAAAAACAAGAGCTTATTTATACGCTTTACAAATTATAAGATTAATTGATTCTTTAGATAAAAAAGATTTTAGCGTTGAAGTTCTTGCTAAACAATTACTGCGAAGCGCCACTAGCATAAGAGCAAATATTATAGAAGCTCAAGCCGGTAGCACTAAAAGAGATTTTACAAATTTTTTCAGTTATGCCTTAAAATCAGCCAACGAAAGCAAATTCTGGCTTGGTTTATTACGAGATGCTAAGAAAATTGATAAAAATGCTATTAATAAATTACTTCAAGAAACTACAGAGCTTTCCAATATTTTAGGGTCTAGTATTTTAACATTAAAAGGCAAAAGAAAGTTTTGAATTTTAAGTTGTTGTTTTTAGTTTTTAGCTTTACACTTTTAGTTTTATATACTTCACATATTTTTTTATGAATTGCGAAACGATAAAAACTACTAATAAATTTAAGCAAGGATTTAAGACTGGCCAGAGTACTTTGGAAATTTTAATCGCTCTTGCTATTTTAATTATCAGCGTAAGCGCGACCATTGTTGTTTTATTCGGCGGCCAATCTATTTCAGTTGACACCAAATTAAACCAGGAAGCAATTGCCATGGCGCGGCAAAGTTTGGAAAACGCCCGCGCTAACGCCAGACAAAATTTTGACGCCCTTGCCGACAGTTCAAGCACAATAGGAGAATTTTTAAAAGAAACAATAGTTACCGCTATTGACCCGGACACAAAACAAATTATCAGCCGCGTTACCTGGCAAACCGACCCTCTTCGTCATCAAAAAGTGGAATTTACCACTATTGTTACCGATTGGAGAAATGTTTTTCCGCCGGCTGACCCGGCTGATTCGGGCGGCGGCGGTCTAACCGGCAATTGGTGCAATCCTCAAACTTTGGGGTCTGTTGACTTAGGCCCGGGAAATTCAGCTACTGACTTGGATGTAATCAATAAAATAGCTTTTATATCAGCCGAAGCTTCGGCCGCGGCTAAGCCGGATTTTTTCGTTATTGACGCAACGAACGGCCAAAGTCCTGTTGTTGCCGCCAGCATCAATACCGGCCCGAGCTTAAACAGCTTGGATGTAAGCGGTTCATTCGCTTATGCCGCTAATAACAGCAGTACGGCCCAACTTCAAATTATAAACGTCAGCAACATAGCCGCGCCGGTTTTAATTAGTTCTTTTACTTTGCCGGGCGTTTCCGGAACAGGCGCCAAGGGCAACAGCATTTTTTATGCCAATGATAAAGTGTATATTGGGACAAAAACCGCCAGCGGTCCGGAATTCCACGTGGTTGATGTTTCCAATCCAAACAACCCTGTAACGCTAGGAAGCAAAGAAATTGGAAGAGATATTAATGATATATTTGTATATAATAACATTGCTTATATCGCTAATTCCCATTCAAATGAAATAAAAGCGTTGGATGTGTCAGACCCCGCTAATATTAATGAAATAGCTTCTTATGACCCGAACGGGGCTTCGGCAGGAAAAAGCGTTTTTGTTGCCGGAACAAAAGCTTATTTAGGCCGTCTGGCGGTTAATCCCGGAAATGAATTTTATGTTTTAGACGCAAGCAGTTCATCAACTATTGCCAGCCTCGGTTCAAAAGAAATAAGCTCCGATATTAATGACATTTCAGTTAGAGACAACTTTGCTTTTCTTGCCACTTCCGATTCAAATAAAGAATTTCAGGTTTGGAATGTTACTGACCCGGCAAATATGACGTCTTGCACTAATTTTAATTTTCCCCAAGTCGCCACAGGCATTGATTATGAAAATAATATTGTTTATGTTTCGGTGCGCAGCAACGACGCTTTGAGAATTATTACTTCGCAATAATATTTTTCTTGCTTACTGTCATTGCGAGGTCGCCTTAGGCGACCGAAGCAATCTTTATGAACAAATATTACTACATCTACCTAATGACTAATAAAAATAACAATGTTATTTATACGGGTATTACCAATAATTTAAAAAATAGAGTATTTCAACATAAGGAAAAAAATATTCAGGGGTTCACTAAAAAGTATAATATAGTAAAATTAGTTTATTATGAAATATTTAATAATCCTTATGATGCTATTTCAAGAGAAAAACAAATTAAAGCCGGCTCAAGAAAAAAGAAAGATGGTTTAATTGATAAAATGAATCCGCAATGGAAAGATTTATATGAAGAATTATAAGATTGCTTCGGACTAACCTGCCGACGGGCAGGCGTCCTCGCAATGACATAAAAATAATTAATGCGAAAAGTTTTTTTTCAAACTTCAAAATCCGAATTCCGAATTGCAAGCGGTTTTTCCCTGATTGAAACCATTATTTATGCCGCTTTAATTTCCATAATTATCGGCATGGTTTTGCTGGTGGTGTTTCAAATCGTTGAATCGCAGGACAGGTCGCGCGCTAAAACCGAGGTTGAAGAAGAAACCAATTTTTTAATCAGCAAGATAAAATGGGTGCTTTCCGGAGTTGATGCTATTAACGCTCCGGCTAGCGGTGCCAGCGGTTCAACTTTATCAATCAATAAATTTAATTTTTCGCAAAATCCCGTAATTATTGATACGGCCAGCGGTTCTTTAAGGCTGGCAATCGGCGCGGCAACGCCGGTAATTTTAAATTCCGGCTCCGTTTCAATACCAAATATCGTTTTTCAGCATATAGCCCAAACTACAACCACCGCGCCGGCGATTAAAACAACTTTATCGGTTCAATTTAACCCCCGCGGCGCTTACCGGATTTATGAAACATCTTCAACCGTGGAAACGACGATTTATTTAAAAAAATGAATAAGACCTTAAATCCTAAATCCTATATTCTAAATTCTAGTTATAATAATGGTTATATCGCCATCACTTCCGCGATAATAATTTCTTTTCTGTTAATGACTATTGTTTTTACTTTAAGTTCAGCTTCCTTTTTCAGCCGTTCCAACACTCTTGACGCCAACCAGAAAGAAACAAGCTTGGGCTTGGCCGAAGCTTGCGCCGACACAGCGCTTCTAAAACTGGCGCAAAACAGTTCTTACTCGGGCAATGAAAATGTAAATATCGGCGCTGACACTTGTTCTATCCTTGCTTTAGAATCTCCTTCCGGCCAAAAAATCATAAAAACCTTAGCAAACTACAAGGGATACGGGACTAATTTAAAAATAACTTTAAATCATCCCGCTATGACAATAATTTCATGGGAAGAACTGCCAAATTTCTAAATTTTTAATGTTTAGAGGTTGAACCTCTAAACATTAGTGAGTAATAAAAAATACGCGCCTCACACGCGTATTTTTACAAAATTCTAAATCCTAATATTGCTGTTATCTGCTTACTGAAATTGTCTGACTTAATTCCGCGGCTGGCGCGTTTACGGTGATTCTTCCGGTAGAGGCATCCCGCTGAACATTATAACCCGTGTCGTAATCTGTCGTTGTAGTGTAATGGGCTCCTGCGGCTGACGGGTCAAAAGGCAACTGTGTAATGTATGTAGGAACTATGCATGGCGCTATATCATAAGTACTGGTCGCCATTTTCGTGCTGCTGGTCGGAATCACTCCGGCAGTACAGCCTGTTTCAAAAACTCCGCGGTTATCGGCGATGCGCTGACCAATAGCGTTTAAAATGGCGTTAACATTGGCGGAGCGGGTAGTATTCCTTGCCTGGGCGAATTGCCTGGCCGGGTTCAAAGCGATAATGACAATAGCGGCTAAAATCGCGATTATTCCGATAACAACCAAAAGCTCTATTAAAGTAAATCCTTTTTGATTTTTCATTGCTAATTTCAAATCTTTCGACCTTTCTAAGGTATTAATTGATTATAACACTGAAAGAGATTTTAGTTATCCACAGCCTTAATGTCCTGAATTTCTTTATCCATATTCCGCTCCAGCAAATCCAACTCCCTTAATAGATGCTCTTTTCTTGATAATTCTTCGGCGGATAAGGTTTTGCCCGAGGATTCCATTATTTTTAATTCATCAATTAAGTCTTTTCGTATTTCGCTTAATCCGTCTTTTACCGAATCGCGCGCTTCTTTTATTTCTTTTGAAATAATAACGGCCTTAAGCTGTTTAACTTTATAGCGAAAATAAAAAAATATGGAAGCGGCCGCGAACAAAACAACCAAAAGCGTGAAAGTTAAAAAAGCGAATTTTATGTTAATGCCGCCTATGGTAACGCCGCTTACGATAACTTTAAAAACGCGGGGATTAGACCATTCGGAAATTTTATCAGGACCGGCTAAAAAACGAGCCCGTATCTCCCAATCGCCTGATTCCAAAGGTATTTTTTCCGCCAGCACCCACTCGCCGTTAGCGTCGCTTTTAGAATTGAATTTCAAAAGCTTGGCGCCCTGCTTTTGAAACTGAATTTGAACAGTTGAATTAGGCAAAGCCCGGCCTTCAATATAGATAATTTCGTCAAAAGGGTAATAAATATCGGGATTTACCGAAATAACCGGAACCGGCAAAACTTCAGTTGCAAAAACTATTCCTGTTCCAAAATTTATCGCGCCAAAACTTAAAATTAAAATTAAAACCAAATTCAAAAATTCATTTAAAAATTTTAAGTTGCTTCCAAAATGAGTTATCCACATAAACATTGACAAGTTAATATGTTTGTTTATTATTATAATTAATACTTACGAAAAAGACCCTTATGCGGTTTTGTCCGCATTGGGGGCTTTTTCTTTTTGGGTGCTTAAAATTGATTTTTTGTCGTTTAAATAAGCGATGGGAGCCTTTGTTCTTTTAAGAAGAATCGAACAAAGATCTTTTTTGTGAGGCGATAATATTATCTTTAATTTTTCTCGCTGTAAAAGGAATTTTATCAAGCCTGCATAATCGCCATCGCTGGAAACTATAATAACTTGATCAAATTTATTTTCATAAGCATCACGCACCGCTTGCAAAACCATGTCGGCGTCGCAATTACCTTTTGGTTTTCCATTACCATCGTATATTACTTCCTTAAAAACAAGAGTAAAACCGCACTCTTGTAAATATTTATATAAATCTCCGTATTTAGGAATAAGTCCAATAAACAAATATGCTTTTTGAACGCTGTATTTCTCCAAAAGCCAAACTTTAAATCTGCGATAGTCAAGTTTCCATCCTAAACTTTCCACGCCTCTGTACAAATTAGCGCCGTCAATATACGCAAAGTTATTTTTTTGATTTTTCATTTTTTATTCAATTTAATCTTTGGAAGTCCGGTCTCGCGAAGTCGGACTTCCTTAATTAAGTTCCCGCAATATTCTTTATTTTCCCCTCTATGGCTTCCTCGGCCTGCCGCAATTCCCGCAAAAGATTTTCCCGGTGGGCTTCTTCTTCTTTTGAAAGTCCGCCGCCTTCGCGAAGTTTTATTTCCAAATGAGCCAATTCTTCCATCAGCTCTCTTCTTAAAGACGCGAAACTTTCTTCAACCAAAGCTTGGGCCGATTCCCGGTCTTTTTCCCGCAAAGCTTTTTCCAACTTCTCGGTTTTTTCTTTAAACTTTTGTTCCAGCTCTAAACGCCCTATGTTCCGCACCCTTAAAATTGAATAAACAAGCAAAGCCGCGGCCGCCAAAGAAACCAGCGCGAGAACCGCGAAAACCGGCAAATATTTTATTTTAAAAGAGCCGAAAACAAAACCGGAAACAACGGAACGGATTATCCGCGGATTGGACCAGTCCGAAAGATTTTCTTTGTCAATCGCCCTTGCCCGAACAGTCCATTCGCCGCTGACCAGCTCCAATTTTTGACCGATATACCATTCGCCATTGGAATTGGTTTTAGTCTGAATTCTTATGGGCTGACTGCCGGATTTTTCAAAATAGATGTCTATTTTATTTTTAGGCGCGGCTCGGCCTTCCAAATACAGCACTTCGTCAAGAGGATAATAAACACTGGGAGCGACACTGATAATAGGAGCTGAAACTTCGGCAAATGTTAAAATTGGCGTAATAAAAAGAACGGCTAAAAATATTATAATTTTGCATTTTAAATTGTTATTTTCCATTTCTAAGTCGGATTTACTTTTAATTAATCTTATTCCTTTTAAACAAATTAAATAAATTCCGAATATCTTCCTT
>JBBUEA010000085.1:0-9669 GCA_038057035.1 Patescibacteria group bacterium
CCAGCCGAACAAAAAATTCATAAAAATTCCGGCAACAATTATTAAAAGCCTTTTCCAAGCCGGCTGATAAAAAAAACTCCTGGATTTGGATGGGGTTTCGGATGATTCGGAAAAGTCATCGGCTTCTTCGCCGTAAATTTTTACAAAACCGCCTAATGGAAACCAATTAACGCTGTATTTGGTTTCACCGATTTTCTTGGACCAAATTTTCGGCGGAAAACCTAAACCAAATTCGTCAACGCGCAAACCAAAAAACTTGGCCGCGGCAAAATGCCCGAATTCGTGCACTAAAATCAAAAACGAAAGAAAAATAATTATTAAAAAAATGGTTAGAAGCATTAATATGAATATTAAGATTTAAGAATTTTTATAAAATCTTCAATTAAAATATCAATATCATTAATTATAGCTTTTAATATTTTCTTTTTAATGTCTTTGCCGCTATGAACAGGCAATGTTATACGACGGCCATCAATATGCTTAAACTGCGCATGGCTCCCGACTCTATGAAATTCAAAAAATCCGAGCTTTTTAAGAACTCGGATTAATTCACGAGATTTAATAACCGGCAATTTAGGCATTAAAGTTAGCGCTGGAAAACCAATTCTTTATCCGAGATTGATTGAATCGTTTCCCAAGCTTCGCTCTCTTGAGGAATATGTTCTTTATTTTTTAGCAATCCTTGAAGATGGCAAATAATGGCTTCTTTGAGGTTGCGTTTAACTTCTTCAATTGTTTCTCCTTGGCTATGAACGGCTTTTAAAAGCGGAACAAAACCATGATAACCCGATGGTTCATCTGGTTCAATAATAACTCTAAAAGTATAAACAATGGATTTCATAATAATTTTATCCTAATAAAATTATATTTGCGTGTCAACTGCAATGATTTATTTAGTCGCGTCGTAGATGGCTTTGATTTGGCTGGGGGAAAGAACGCGATTGTAAATGCGAACTTCGTCAATGGTGCCGCTAAAAGGACTGTCACCTACAACCGTTGATATTTGTAGCTGTATTGCAGTTGTATTTATTATTGAATTAACAGAAGAGCCGGATTTAGACGCATCAAGATTTCCATCAACATATACTTTAATTATTCCATCGTCAATCCAGGTTGCTGCAATATGATGCCAATTATTATCAAGCACTGAAGTTATTCCTGTTATAGAATCTTCGGCATCATCCCATAAATAGATTCTAACTTGACCGGGAAAAGTAACTGCTAAAATAAAACCTGGAGTCCAAGCAGATACAACTCTGCTATAAGGCGAGGCAACTGCTGAAGTTTTAATCCAAGCCATAACAGTCAACTGTTGAAAAATTCTGTTTAGAGTACCATTATTCACATAATCATCCGCTCCGTCAAAAGATAAAGCCCTGCCTATTTTAGCGGTGGAAGTGGAGATAGGCGGAGTGTTGCCATCGGCATTGGTGGAAGAAGCGTCTGTTAAAGTCCCGCTATTCCCAAATCCGCTGGAATCCTGAGCGGTTATTCCCGATGTCTCGTCAAACTTCCAATAACCAACCAAACCATGAGAAAAAGGAGCTAACGCCAAATTATCACCAACTTCATATTGAGCCGAATCAACTCCTCCGTCTTTAGTGGCTTTATCAATATATTTAAAGGACTCAAATAAAGCAGAAAGCTGAAAACTTCCGCCTGGAGTATAAGTATAATACAATCCCGAGGAAGTCGCGTTAATCGGGTCAACCGGAATACTGGCAAAAACAGAACCGCCTGATACGGAAGAAAAATTAACCGGAATCCAGCCAGCACCGTCGGTTTTTCTAAAATTAGCCGACGAAGAACAGCGATAAGACCAACCCGAAGGTAAAGATGAAGTTGATAATCCAAGATTGGCGCAAGTTGCCGAAGAATCAGGAACAGAAACATAAACAGAAGAAGCAATGCCTAAATTGATATTGGGATTTAAAGATTCAGCTTCAAGAACGGCAATATTAATATGGTTCAAATCTTCAAATCTTTTGGAATCGCGGGTTTCTTTTATTATTTCAGACGGATTTAAAATAATAACCGATACCGTAGCCAAAACCGCAACTATCGCTAAAACAATAAGAAGCTCAATAAGGGTAAATCCTTTTATTTTAATCACATTATTTCGCTTATTTTATTTTTTAAAATATCCTCAATTTCGTTGTTAATCTTGTCGGTTATTTTCTGAACATCTTCTTTTAGCTTAAACTTATCGTCCTCGCTGATCATACCTTCCTGTTCTTCTTTTTGGATTTGCTTATTAACCTCGTCGCGAAAATGCCGCAAACGGATTCGGAAATCTTCCGCAGTTTTTTTAACGAGCTTAGCAAGCTCCTGCCTTCGTTCTTCGCTAAGCGGCGGCAAATTAAGCCGCACCATATTGCCTTGAGCCGAAACGGTAAAACCAAGATTTGAAGCTTCAATGGATTTGGCAATTCCCGCAACTGCATTTTTATCCCAAACATTAATATCAATTTCAAGCGGCGGAACAACGCTTAAATTAGCCAGTTTTTTAATAGGCAAAAACTGACCAAAATACTCGGCTTTTAAATCTTCAATAAGTTTAACGGTCGGCCGATTGCCGCGGATGCCAGCCAGTTCATTTTTAAACGTTTCCAAGACAACGGAGGCGTTTTTTTCAAAATCTTTTAATTCCATGAATGATTAATTATGACTTTGTTCCAATAATAATTTTACCATTTTGACTAAAATAAATATTGCTTATTTTACGTTTTGAGCCTCCGGCTGCGGAATCAGCCAAATTAAAAACGATTTGCCAGTTTTTACCGCTGTCGCGGCTGCGATAAAGCTTCTGGCCGGAAATCAAATAAAGCTCGTTGGACGGAGCCAAAACAACGGAATCTATTTTTTCACCGCTGCCAAGAATCGTCTTGACTCCGCTCCAATTTAAACCTTGATTAAAACTCGCGAAAGCGCTGTTCAGCGAAGCGGCGTACAAAGGCACTCCGGTTTTTTCTTCAACAGCTATGGATTTGAAAGATTCACCGCTTACGATTCCTCCGGCTAAAGGCGAGAACGCACCTGAACCTCCGGTGCGCGCAAAAACCCCGTTTGATTTTGTCGCGACATATAAATGGCTGTTAGCGGATTTAATATCATAAACAGATGAACCAAAATCAGCGAAAGGCCTGAATTCTTTTGTTTCCGGCGAATAACTTAAAATTCTACCGTCGGAAAGTCCGATTAAAAGGTCTTGACTGCCGGGCCGGCTACCATGAACCAATTCAAGGTCATAAACAATTTCGCCGGAAGCGTCAAAAATCTGATTCAAAGAAAAAAGATTATCCCTGGTTTCGTAAATATAGCCGCGGTTGTTTTTAAACGTCGAAATAAAAGTCCTGCCGGAAACATTTTTATCAAAAGTTATTTTATAAATGGAAGCACCGTCAATTTTCCTTTCCAAGTCCGACCAATTATACCAATTTTTGCCGCCGTCGCGGCTTATGAAAAGACCCTGACTTGTCGCGGTATATAAAACCGAGGTATCGGACAAAGAATTCTGAATTTCAAAAATATCAGGCTTCAAAGACGAGTGCCAGACAGCGACTTCATTTTGAGAATCTCCGCTATTTAAAAAAATAATCTGACCGGAAGCAGAATCGCCTGTTCCGTTCATGCTCGCTAAATCAACGCCTAAAATCGGCGAAAAAAAAGGCAAAAGATATAAAAATATCCCAGCGCTAATTATAATAATGAATAAACCAGTTATTTTTTCCATGCCAATGTTATTGAAATTTACGAACGAGGCTTAATGCTAAGTGAAGTAAATTTCACTACAACATTGAGCACCCTGTGAAATGCCGCTTCGCGGCTACTGCCTTTGGCAGTATTTCACAGGGTAAGGTTTGCTAACTGATTGAGCGCATAAGTTACGCTTATGTGCTCAATCAGAGCAAGCCCTTAATTATCGCCTTTTTTTGAAGCGGCATATTAAGGTTATATCTTTTAACCAAAACATACCTGTCTAATAGCCAGGCCAGTTTGGCTGAATTACGCTTCAAATCGGAACGTAAATATAATAAACGATTTTCTATGAATTGTTCAAGACTTTCTTCGTTTCGTTCTTTTTCTTTATTTAAAAGCGCGATTGCCCGGCCTGGACAGCCAAAAGAACTTTCAGCGGCGGTTTTAGCTTGTCGCGTATTTGAACCGCAATTAGCGGTTAAAAAATCAGTTATTGTTTTAGTTTTTAGTCTTGGGAAATAAATTTTATTAAGCCGCGAATTTATAGTTCCCGCCAAAAGAGCCGGGTCGGAAACAGTTAATAAAAACAAAGAAGAACGCGGCGGCTCTTCAATGATTTTTAAAAGAGCGTTTTGGGCTTCAGACGTTAAATTCTCGGCTTTGCCGATAACAACAGTCCGGCAAGAAGAACGAAAAGGTTTTTGCCATAAAAAATTCTTAACCTGCCTTGCTTGTTCCACGCCAAGAGGCGAGGTCAAAACCAAACCGTCTATCAAAACACCGCTGTGTTTAAAATCCCAATTTCCGGTTTCCAAATAAACCGCTAAAGTCTTGGCAAAAGAAAATTTTCCAAGTCCGGCTTCGCCGAAAAAAAGATAGGCTTGGCCGAGTTTCTTTTGGTCTATTAAATTTTGAAATTTGGCGCGTAATTTTTCCAAACCTAAAAGCATAATTTAAGTGTTACGGGCTAGATGTTAGAAGTTCGATGTTAGAAGTTAAATGTTGAAAGCTTTATTTTATATTAAATGCCAACGGCAAACATCAAACGCTTAACACCGAACATCGAACATTTCTAACATCCAACATTTCTAACATCGAACATTTAATTTAAATTCTATTCAAAAGTGCTCTTTTATAAACGTCTAAATGGTTCAAAATAACGGATGTGCCGCGCGCCACGCAAAAAATCGGCTCTTCAGCGATATAAGCCGACACGCCTAAAGTCCTTTTAAAAAATTCGTCAATTTGGCGAAGATTGGCGGTGCCGCCGGAAACAATAATCCCCCGCTCCATTATGTCGGCGACAAGCTCCGGCGGGGTTTCATTAAAAACGGACTGCACCGCCGCGCTGATATCAACCAAATACTGATGAAGGGCTTCCGCCACCTCATTAGAATTTATAACTATATCTTTAGGCAAACCGGAAATAAGATCGCGGCCGCGAACGCGGTATTCTAACTTGGAACGATTGCTTAAGGCAGTGCCGATTTCAATCTTGATATTCTCACCCATCTGTTCACCAATCGCCAAACTGTATTTTTTCTTAATATAATCAATAATTGCCTGGTCAAAACGATTGCCGGCGACCCGCAAACTCGCCCAGCTTACAATACCACCCAAAGAAATAACCGCCACTTCAGAAGTGCCGCCGCCGATATTAATAATCATATTGCCGGTGGAAGAATTTATCGGGATGCCGGCCCCAAGCGACGCTAAAATCGGTTCTCTTACCACATAAACATTCCTTGCTCCGGCTTCCATTGCCGCTTTTAAAACAGCGCGTTTTTCCGTTGAAGTAATGCCCGCAGGCACGGAAATCACTATTTCCGGCTTAAAAACATTAAAATTGCCGACGGCTTTTTGAATAAAATACTGAAGCATCGCCCTGGTTATGAAATACTCGGCGATAACTCCGTCTTTTAAAGGCCGGTAAGCGGTTATATCATCCGGGGTCCGGCCGATCATTTCCTTGGCTTCCTGGCCAACGGCCAATACTTTATTTTCCGGCCTGCTTAACGCGACAATGGTCGGTTCATTGATAATAAACCCCTTGCCGGGAACATAAACAACCGTATTTGCCGTCCCAAGATCAATTCCTATTTTTCTGGTAAACATGTTTAAAAAACTAAAAAGGAAAAACTAAAAGCGTAAAATAACAATTCAAAATTAAAAATATTTAAACCGGAAATATTATTAAGTTTTACAGTTTTAAGTTTTGAGTTGTTGTTTTGCATTTTTCGTTTTACGTTTTAAATTTTAAACCCGTCTAATGTCCGCTCCAAGATTTTGCAATCGTTCTTCCAATTTTTCATACCCCCTGTCTATTTGTTCAATATTATGTAAAACCGAATCTCCCTTAGCGGCTAAAGCCGCGATAACCATAACCGCTCCGCTGCGCAAATCAAGGCTTTGGATTTCAGCGCCTTTTAATTCAACCGGGCCGGATATCAAAGCCTGGTGCGAATCAATAATCCTGGCGCGCGCTCCCATCTTCTTCAGTTCATCAATGTATTTTAACCTACCTTCGTAAAGCGTGTCAAAAATAAGGCTGTCGCCTTCGGCCCTAGTTGCCAAAACGCTGAACGGCGACTGCAAATCCGTCGGAAAGCCAGGATAAGTCTGGGTTTTGATATTAGCGGATTTTAGCTTTGAAAGCGCGACTGTTACAGATTCGTTATTTTTAATTTCATAATTTACCCCGAAATCAGCGGCTTTTTGCAAAACTGATTCCAAATGGCTTACCGGAAAATTTTTAATAATCAGCCTTTTAGCTACTGCTGCTCCAAGAACCAAAAAAGTTCCTGCTTCTATATAATCGGGGATTATCGGATAAATATAATTACGAGGGGCTAATTTTGAACTGCCTTTTATTTTAAGACCGGATGTTCCTAAACCTTCTATTTTAACCCCAAAAGTTTCTAAAAATCTTCCCAAATCCCAGATATGAGGTTCCGCCGCGGCTATCTGAATTTCCGCCGGATTATCCTGAAAAGCGAAAAACATCATCATATTTTCCGTAGCCGTAACGCTCTGCTCTTTTAAAGCAACGGAAAAACTGGACGGCTGAAGCAATTCAAAAAAATACGAAGTTTCTTCCTGTTCAAAATCAACTTTGGCGCCAATGCTTTTAAAAGCTTCAATGTGCGTATCCAAAGGCCGGCTGCCTATATGGCATCCCCCGGGATTAGTCAGCTTAATTTTTTTAAAACGGGCGAGCATCGGGCCTATCAAAAGCACCGATGCCCTGATTTTTTTCACCAAACATTGGTCAAGTCTTAACGGGTCAAGATTATTATTTTTAATCACCAAACGCCGCTCTCCGAGCCATTTTTGTTCCGAACCCATGCTTTGAAGAATTTTAAGCATGGTAAAAACATCGCCGATAAGAGGCAGGTTATCCAAATAAACCGGCTCGTTCGTCAAAATAGTTGCCGCGATAATCGGTAAGGCCGCATTTTTTGAACCGCGAACAGAAATTTCTCCCTCAAGCGGCTTTCCGCCCTTAATAATGAAACTGGACACCTTTTAATTAAAAGCAATAATGGCGGAAAAGGCAAAGAAAGCTACCCTTCCCCCTTTTCTTCAACGCTAAGATTATTTTTTAATTCTTCTTCAATAGGGATTGCCGCGCCGTCTTTTTTGGGTATTTTTCCCCAAGTTGGAATAAAAATGTTTTTGACGACTTCTCCCAAATCGTTCTTTACTTCAACAATAAAATGCTGTTTCCCCTCATCAAGCTTTAAAACCGGATACTTTTTAACCAACTCGCTTATTTCTTCGTCGCTAAGCCTGTTAGGCGTACTTTCTAAAATATTTTCCCGTTGCTCTTTAGAAAACATAAAAATTTATAACTAATTCTTTTCACGCGAGCTAAACCGGCTTACTAAAATGCCGGCGGTAAAACCCCCCAAAATATCAAAAAAAAGGTCAGCCATCGTGTCCGCTTTGCTAGGCTGGGCCAGATTTAAAAAATTAAAACGGGCTTCACTTACAACAAAATAATCAAAGCTGAATTCAAAAAATTCCCAAAAAACTCCGATAGTCGCGGCTACCGCGATTAAAATAAGAATGTTTTTTCCGCCGGAGGCGGATCCGCCTTTGGCGGAAAAAAAATCATTATGAAAAATATTAAACAGCGCAAAACGGTGGCCGAACCACCAGCTGAACATTGCGGCGAAAACTCCGCCTAAAAAATGGAGCGGGATATCAATCCAGTCAAAACGGGGATTCCAATACCAGCCTAAATACATCGCTAAAATATGCAAAATTGCGATTGTGAAAGCTAAAACTATAACCGTTGTTTCCGTGATTTTTATCTTTTCTGCCATTGCAATGCTCTGAGCCAATATGACATTTAGGATGCCTCCTTCGAAAGAGCGGCAACCGCATTGAATGTCTCTGTAACTGCCTCCGAAGTATTGATGGTTTTCACTTTATCAACCCCATACTTTGCCCTAAGAATACGAAGCAATTCATCCGCATATGATGGCGTTAATACTTCGATTCCAGCGAAATCTAAAACCACATCCTCCCGTTCGGCAGATCCATTGACGATCTGTTGGATACGAGAAGCCGCCTCCTTCGCAGAAGGCCTTCCGTTCAACACAGTATTGAATTTTAGCATTTGAATGGTCATGTTCCTTATTGATATTTTACCATAAATGAAGCTAGTGTTCCGACGATAGGAAACACTGGTTCGGCGTGTAGCCCGTTCTTATCTACTATCACCAAACCGCTTCCTGAATGGATTCTGACTATACCAGCAAAGTTATTTATAGTCCAATTTTGCACGATTCGAAGACCCTGTCCTCGTGGCTCGCCTATTCTACCCGTTACGCCACTCAGTCCAAGCTTAATAGCTTCTAGATCATCATTTTTAACTGGAGCGCTAAGTGCCGCTAGAGAACCCTTGAAACCTATTCCAGGATCAGCGACAACAACTTCGATCCTCCGCTGTCGCGGATTTACTTGTGCCAAAATGATCGCTCCTCGCACACTTGTTGGCCATTGACCGTCATTATGATCAAATACGTTATTGCCAAGCTCTCCAACAAGCGAGGTTGTCATTGATCCCTCAATCTCGCCTAGACCGAAATGTAAAAACATACGATTTATTTTACCCAAACGGGCATCGAGTTCGTCGCGGAAAATGCAATGTATAATTTCACATACATTGTCATTTTCTCTTTCGTTGATCTCTATGCTCTCAAGTGGCTTCAGAAAAGATTTATATGTAAACTCACCAAATATCTGCTCCAAGTGCATCCTTTTAAGATATAAGAGCATGTTCGCATCGGAAGGCAGAATGAGTTGCTTGTTGGTTTGATTCTTGAACTCAGCTGCCTTCAGGCATACCAAGCCCATCGCCCACGGGTCAAGCCATGTTCCCCTCTTAAGATCGACAGCATGATCGTGAAAAACTTCGCTTTGTATCTTGTAAATTGTGTCAAATATTATATCCATCTAGCTTTCGAATTATGCAATTCTTTTCTGTCTTTTACCAGTTTTTTGATTTAACTTTGTTGTGATGCTTAATATGAAATTGCAAGCTTCATCAAATCGAGTACTTTGTCATCGGTTTCGGCAACTGAAAGCTCGTCGCCTGGGAGAGCGCAAGTGATCTAGTAGAAAATCGGAGTGAACTCTTCCCTTATATATAAGCCAAATCCGAGCTTTTTGACGCGCGATATAAATAGCGTCAAAAAGCGAGGATTCAATTCTGTGTAAAAGCCCCGCGGAATACGAGGCATTTGTTTCAAAAATCGAGCAGATGTGTCTGCGGTGCTCACTTACCTCTTCTGCTATTGGGGCGCTCGTCTTGCCCTGACAGTATAACTTTCGGTTAACTTCAGGGCTACGACTTTTGTTAAAATCAAGTTCGCGCTACAGCTAGAAATATTCAACTTTAACGCTTTTGCCACTGCGGCGCTCGTCTTGCTTTTTTAAGGCCGTATTTTTTCCGTTCAACCA
>JBBUEA010000086.1:0-1234 GCA_038057035.1 Patescibacteria group bacterium
AGCCGTACCGGTAGCGCTCGCGCAGTTTGTGGTTGAATTGCAAAAAAAAGTGTCGGTGCCGGTAGCGCCGTTAGTTTCAGCCGCCCCGCCGGCGCCGCCGGCGCCAATTTGAATTCCAACTGTTCCGCCTTCCGGAAGATTTTGATTAATTGCTTTTGCATAGACGCCTCCTCCGCCTCCTCCGCCCCCTCCTTCTTCATTAGGATTATTAGTGCCTTTTCCTCCCCCTCCGCCTCCGCCGCCGATGACTTCAATTGTATTGCTGGCGCTGTTCCAATCCGCAGGCACTGTCCAGCTTGTTCCGGTAGTTAAAAAAATAACCGTATCGGCGGCTAACGCCTCCTGTTTTTCAAAAGGAAACTGAAATTGAGCCAATTTGGAAAAATTAAAAAAATAAGGAGGAAAAACCAAACCAACAACAATGGCGAAAATTAAAAAAAATCTGTAAACTAATTTATTTACGCGCATATTTTGCCGGTTTTAATTATACACATAAGAATATTGACAAGTTAATAGTTTGAGGTATTCTTATAATACGTCAACCACGGATTGCAATCGCATCCTGAAAGTCCGAGATTTTTCTCGGGCTTTCTTTATTTTAATCGCGCCTTGTGATAAATTAACTTCGTGGAGTCTAAGGGGCCACTTCTGGTGAGGCAATCTGTGGTTGACGCTCGGATTGAGGGGTTCGATTCTCCTTGGCTCCACGCCAAAGAGCTCCGATTTTCGGGGCTTTTTAGTTTTTATCCGCCTATTTTTTTCCAAATTATCATCAAACTTATCGTCTGGCATAAATAGCAAACCGCAAAAAATATCGGTCAAGGTCTTTTAAATTACTTTTGTATTCCACGCCACCACAAACGGCGTCGCAAAAAACTTCCCTGGCTCGGGCAATCTCGCGCAATCGGCCGCGCAATCGCGAATCGCTTAATGTAAGGTCAAAAAGTTCAAGAGCGCGGACAATCGCCGAAAAAAACAGCTTATCATCCCTGCCTTGCCATTTAATGGCGCGGCTTACTTCAGAACCGATATTGCCTAATTGTTCCGCCAAGGAAAGCTTAAACCAGCTTCCGGCAGCAAATTTTTTATGTAAAAAAGCCATAATACTCAAAAAATAAGACTTTTAATAATCTGTTTGATTTTTTCTTGAATTAACCCGTCATCCACGCCGCGCGACAAATTTCCATTCTGGGGCTTTATATTAATCATTGAATCAAATTCAATCCATTCGGAA
>JBBUEA010000087.1:0-1866 GCA_038057035.1 Patescibacteria group bacterium
AAGATTTGGCAATTCGGATTCCGCCTATGGTTTGCGCGGCTTTTAACGCTGACTTTGATGGCGACCAGATGGCGGTTCATTTGCCTCTTACGGAAGAGGCGCAGTTTGAAGCCGGAACTGTCATGGTTTCAAGCGGTAATCTTTTGAAGCCGGCGAATGGCGAACCAATCATAATTCCAACACAGGATATAGTTCTTGGAATTTATTATTTGACCAAGCTTGGACATCAGGAAAAGGTAATAAGAGTTCTTGGCGGCATTGACGAAGCGCGGTTCGCGTATGAGTCCGACTTTATAAAAATTAACACTCCCATTAAAGTTCCAGATCCGAAATCAAAGGCAAAAGAAATTATCACTACTTCTTACGGACGTTTAATTTTTAACCAGGCTCTTTTAGATGACTTTGAGTTTTTTAATGACTGTTTTACCAAGAAAAAACTTTCACAGCTTATCGCGATGATTATTGATAAATACGGCTTTAAGTCCGCTGTTGACCATCTTGACCGGATACGGGCGCTTGGCTTTAAATACGCCACCCACTCCGGTTTTACCTGGAGTATGTCCGACCTTGTTATTCCTTCGGAGAAAAAAGGAATTTTTGAACGCGCCGAAAAAGAAGAAGCGATGATAAAAGAGCAATATCTTAATGGCTTGCTTACCAATAGCGAGAGGCGGGCGAAAGTTATCGGCATTTGGAGCCGGGTGCGTTCGGAAATAGAAAAAATCGTTCCCAAATCCCTTGACCCGAACGGTTCTGTTTATTCAATCATTGATTCCGGAGCCAGAGGTTCCTGGTCTCAGCCGATTCAGATGACCGGAATGAAAGGCTTGGTGCAGGACCCTAAAGGCGAAACCATAGAATTGCCTGTTAAAGCCTCTTTAAAAGAAGGAGTAACCGTTTTGGAATACTTCATTTCCACTCACGGCGCGAGAAAAGGTTCAACCGATACCGCTCTTAAAACCGCTTCCGCCGGATACTTGACAAGAAGGCTGGTTGACGTTTCCCAAGATGTAATTCTTCGCGAAAAAGATTGTAAAACCCGCGAAGGAGTGGAAATCTTGAGAAAAGACGGCGAAATTTACGGTTATAATTTCGGCCAGCGCATTTTTTCCCGCTTTCCTCTTGATGACATTAAAGCCGGCAATAAAATTTTGGCCAGAGCCGGAGAAATAATTGACAGAAAATCCGCCGCGGCTATTAATGACTCAAAATTGGAATCAATAAAAATCCGTTCGCCGCTTACCTGCAAAACTTTATACGGGGTGTGTTCGGTTTGTTACGGCTACGACCTCGGTTATAACCAGCCCATAAAAATCGGCGAAGCGGTCGGTATTATAGCGGCCCAGTCAATCGGCGAGCCCGGCACCCAGCTTACAATGAGAACTTTCCACCAAGGCGGCGTTGCCGGACTTGATATTACCCACGGCTTGCCGAGGGTTGAGGAAATTTTTGAAGTTCGGCCCCCGAAAGGCAAGGCGGTTTTAAGCGAGATTGACGGCGTGGTTGAAGAAATTTCCGATAAAACTTTATTTATGGTTGTGAAAATAAAACCTTTCAGTTCCAAGGCTAAAAAAGAGAAAGCCGTTGAATATTCCATTCCCAAATCTTTGAATATTATTGTAAAAACCGGAGAAAAAACGCTGAAAGGCGCGGCTCTTTGTGAAGGCCATATTGACCTTAAAGAATTAATGCATTTCAGGGGAGTGCGGGAAACTGAACGTTATATTATAAACGAAATCCAGAAAATTTATGTTCCTGAAGGCGCGACTATAAACGATAAGCATATTGAAGTTATTGTCCGCCAGATGTTTTCCAAAATCGTTATTAAAGAATCCGGAGACACCAATTTTGTCATTGGCGAGGTGG
>JBBUEA010000088.1:0-4828 GCA_038057035.1 Patescibacteria group bacterium
AAAGATGTTATCACTTTACAAACTTAGGTGTCGGATATCTATCTGAACCTAGACACCCCTAAAAATATTATTAGCTCTGTGCTGGCGCGGACGCGGGTGAAACTTTAGAAGCTGAACTTGCTTCAACCGAAGCGGCGGTTTTGGCTTCTTCGGTTTTAGGAGCGGCTTTTTTATGAACCGGTTTTTTAGCGCCAACAATAACACCCGCCTTCACCAAAAGATTATGAACCGAATCAGTCGGCTGGGCGCCTTTTAAAATCCAATCCTTCACCGAATCATTATTAACGTTAAATTGGTCGGTTCGCGGATTATACCAGCCAAGGTCAGCCGTAAAACGCCCATTAACCTTTGAACGTTTTTCAGCCACAATAATGTGAAAAGATACCTGCCCTTTTTTGCCTACTCTTCTAAATTTAATTGCTAACATGCCAATGTTGTCCCGCCCAAATTTTCGGCGGTTTTATTTAATTAATCTTTATAAATTGTTGAATTGATGACTTTTAATATTATTGACATAGTTTAATGCTAAAGGCGAGCTGAAAATTTAGGCGGGCTACAACATTGAGCACCCTGTGAAATACTGCCTTGGGCAGTGCCGCGAAGCGGCATTTCACAGGGTAAGGTTTTGTTGCGAAAATTTATTCGCACTAAGCTCAAAATTTTAGACAAAAACCTTAGTTTATAGCTTATAGCTTTAATCTTTTAGTGTCAAATTCAACTCTCCAACTTTAAAGATAAAATTTTTGAAACCCCGTCGTCGCCCATTGTAACGCCGTAAAGAACATCGGCGGCTTCCATAGTGGAACGATTGTGCGTCACGATTAAAAACTGCGTTCGCGAAGAAAATTCTTTTAGCAAAGTGGAAAAACGTTTGGCGTTTAATTCGTCAAGCGGCGCGTCAATCTCATCAAGAACCAGAAACGGCGGCGGATTAACCGCGATTAAAGCAAAAAGCGCGGCCAAAGAAACCAAGCTCCTTTCTCCGCCGGAAAGCGCGGCCAAACCGCGGACTTTCTTTTTAGGCAAAACAAGGTCAATTTCCAAACCAGCAGGCTGTTCCTTTTTTTCTTCTGCCGGCTCCGCTTCAATTGAATTTTCAAAACTGGCATTGCCGCCTTCCGCCGTTTCTTCAACAGTAGCCGCCGCAACCGGCCTTGAAATAACAAATTTCGCTTTCCCCCCGCCAAACATCAACCTGAAATACTTGCTAAATTCCTCATTAATAGCCTGCAAGCTTGCTCTAAAATCCTTATCTATTTTATCACGCAACTCATTTATCAAAATTTTCAGGTCAGCTCCGGCTTTTTCAAGGTCATTAATCTGATTGCTTAAAAAATCATAGCGGGTTTCGGTCTCCCGCGCTTCTTTTAAACTGGCTTCGTCTATTTCCCCTATCCCCGCCAGTTCTCCCCGCAATTTAAAAATTTTTTTTTCCAAATCGGGAGAAGTTAAATTTTCATTATTCTCCATTCTCCATTCTCCATTCTCCATTTTAGCCAAATCCGTACCCCATTCTTTTGCCTGACGGGAAAGTTCTTCTTTACGAAAAGAAATTTTATCTTTTTCCAACATTAAATTATTTTTTTCCGTTTCCAGCCCGCTAACGGCTTTCCGGCTTTCCTCCAAAACCCCGAAAGCTTTCCTAAAATCGGTGTTTAGCCTTTCAAGGTCAGCGGTTAAAACAGCTTCTTTATCAGCCAATTCCTGAATCAAACTATTGAATTTTTCAAGTTCAGCGGACAGTTTTTCTTTTAAAACAGCGGTTTCTTCAAGTTCTTTATTTTCTTTTGGCGCGCCGGAAAATTTATCAAGCTTTTTAATTAAAATCTGTATTTGCGACTTGATAGCCGACACATCAGACTCTTCCAATAAAACATCAAGAATTTGCCGCGCGTCTTTGACCGCGGCCATCAATTCGCTTTGGGGAAAATCATTGGAAACAACGCCGACGGAAAGCAGATACTCCAAACGGCCTTCCAAACGGCCAAGGTCTTTTTGTATCCGTGCCTGCTCAACCGCGATTTTCTGCCGCTCGCTTCTTAACCCGGCCAAATCTTTCCGGTGCGGCTGTTCGTTTTCCATTTTTTTAAGGTTCGCTTCAAACAACGCCGACTCTTTCAGCTTCTCGTTTAAAGATTTTTCCAGCGGTTCAAGTTTTGAAATAATTTCATTATGGCCGTTTTCAAATTCCCGCATCTGCGCTCCAAAAAAATGATTCTGCAGATTTTCCAGTTCTTTTAGTATTTCGCCGTGCCGTTCATAACGGTTGGTTTGCCGGCGCAAAAAACGGATGTGTGGCTTAATTTCTTCAACCATTGCTTTGGCTTTATCAAGATTTGCAACCGTTGAAGCAAGCTTTCGCTCGGCTTCGGATTTTTTCAGCTGATACTGGCGCAAACCGATTACCTCTTCAAGCATTCCTCTCCGTTCCTGCGCCGTGCTTTTTATCAAGATATCGCTGTCGCCCTGGCTGACAATTAAAAGTCCGCTGGTACCGAGCCGAGCTTGCGCCAAAATACCTGCTAAATCCTTAAACCGCACTTCAGCCTTATTCAAATAATATTCGGAAAGTCCGGAGCGGTCGGCCTTACGGCTAATAACTATTTCTTCAAATTCCAAAGGCAAAACCCGCGATTCATTGTTAAAATAAAGCGCTACCTGCGCCAATCCAAGAGACGGTTTTTTAGGGCTTCCGGAAAAAATAAGATTTTCCAGCTTGGCGCTTCTTAATTGCCTGGCTTCTCTTTCACCCAAAACCCAGCGTAAGGCGTCAACTATATTTGATTTGCCGGAGCCGTTTGGCCCGACAATGGCGGCTATTCCGGCCGGAAATTCCAAAACAGTCTTATTGGCAAAAGACTTAAAACCGGAAAGCTCCAGCCGCCGCAAAAATGTCTTAGATGAAAACATAACTAAATAATAAAAACAATATTAAAAATTAAAACAGATTAATTGGAAAAATCCAAGAGCTTGCGCTGTTGACTCTAAAAACTAAAAACGATAAGCTATAAGCTATTATGCGAATCTGTCATTTTTGCGGAAAAACTTCAATAATGGGAGGCAGCCGGAAACTTCTTCGCGGCCATTACAATCCGACCGAAAAAAAACTGAAACTGGCTAATTTGCAATGGCTTAGCTTAAGCGTGGGCAAACGGGTTAAGGTTTGCGCCAGATGCCTTAAAAGCAGAACTCGGGGCAAGATTTAAATTTTATCGGGGTATCGGATAGTGGTAGTCCGCACCCGAGGGGGTAAGACGCAAACAATTTTGCGTCTTACGGAAATTAAATTATTTTTATTCTCGGGTTGTAGCGTAATGGCAGCGCGCACCCTTGGGGTGGGTGAAGACGGAGTTCGATTCTCCGCAGCCCGAAAATGAAAATAATTTAATAATTTCCAGGAGGGTGTAGACCGAGTTCGATTCTCGGCGGCCCGACCAATTATGCTAAAAATTCTCTGAAAGGTGTATTTACGACTCAATTCGGTTTATCCAAAGGTTTTTGACAAATTGATAAAAAGATAGTATCTTATACTTGAAACTTAAACACTTAAATAAGGAGGATACTAATGATTAATTTGGTAGTAACTGGCGGAGGGGAAGGAACATATAAAAATCTTTATCCAGTGACTCAATGCAAAAATCCTGATTTAAAAATGAAAATTCACACGATTATTGATATTGTACCGAAAGAAAAACTGCATCACCTAACCCAAAAAATACTTGAAAAAGAAAATATAAGTTATATCCGCGCTGAAAATCTTAGCAAGAAAATCAGCTTCCCGACAAATTCTGCCGCAGTTATTATAACGCCGAATAGTTCTCACCTTTGGTACACGGAATTTTTTACATCACTGGGTATTCCTGTATATGTAGAAAAGCCGGTTGCTGTATCTATCAATGATTTGAATAAGTTTCTTGAACTCTCAATGAAATTTCCTCGGCTAATCTACGCGGCTGAATATTGCGTTGAAGGAAAAGCATTCAGTCTTTTAACGGCTACTGGATGCATTAATGAAAATGACCAGCACAATAATTATCTTCAGCATTCTGATGGTGATTGGCGCGCGTCCTTTATTCAAAATCTCGGCCCTATCAAAAATATTCAAGGAAAACTTCTTGAAGGAGAAGGTCCTGGGGGCACAGCAGAACATAAGGCATGGCTGTTAGATGGAAAGCAAGGCGGAATGATACGAGACCTGGCGTCTCATCTTTTCGGACCGCTCTACGATATTGGATTCGCAAACGCTGACGTGCTGAATCCGAAAGTAATATTGGGCAAATATGAAAAACATTTGCCATTAGGAAAATTTAGACCACTTCAAAGCAGAGACGAAGGAGAAACATACGCCCGCATTGAAGGAAATTTTATCACGCCTGCCGGCGCGGCTCATTTCACTTTTGAAATCGGTAAATACTGGCCAAAACATGACCGGAAGCTAAAAATTGAATGTAAAAACGGAGAAATATCGTTAAATTATGAAAAGCCATTCCAATTAACAATTCAAAGCGATAATGGTACGCAATACTCAAATATAATTACAGCCGAGCAGTATGCGTTATTAGCTTTTCTTGATTTTAAACAATTCTTAACCGGAAAAACACATGGAAAAATCGGAAGGGCCGCCGCAATTGTAAAATTCAACGAAACAATGAGAAATTGCGGATTAAAAGAAACGGGTTAAAATAAAAGGAGAGAAAAATGAAAACAAATGTTTTGCTTTACTGCGTTTTAACGGCATTCTGTTTCGGAACTTGGCCGATTATAATGAAAGCTAGCGGATTAAAACCCGGAGTTGCCGCTTTTATATTAACAACCGTCACTTTAATAA
>JBBUEA010000089.1:0-13152 GCA_038057035.1 Patescibacteria group bacterium
GGAAATGGCCGGCTCGCTTACGAGAGGAGCTGATGAGCCTTTGGAGTTAGTGCGTTTGGCGATTCCCCGCCGTGTTTATACAAAGTCGCATTTGGAATCGGTTTTGGAAGCCGGAAGAAGAATTTGGAAACAAAGGAAAAACTTGGCCGGTTTTACTATAATTAAAGCGCCAAAGCAGCAGCGCCAATTTTCGGCTGTTTTAAGGCCAATAAAAAAGAATTTAGGATTTAGAATATAGAATTCAGGGCGGTTAAGCGCCAAAAATTTCCTAAATTTTAATTAACCCTGTTAAATAATTTTAAATTTTTTAATATGTTTTACTATACCCATATTTTAAAATCAGAAAAAGACAAGAAGTTTTATACTGGATACACTAAAAATTTAAAATTAAGATTTGAGCAACACTTCAAAGGGCTTGTTGAGTCTACAAAAGATAGGAGACCATTAAAATTGATTTATTATGAAGCATGTTTAAACCAACAAGACGCTACTCATAGAGAAAAATACCTGAAAACATTTTATGGAAAAATGTTTATTAAAAGGCGGCTCAAATCTTATTTAACAGGGTAAATGTCATTCTCAAAAATAATCGTCGGGCTTATAGTCTTGATTCTGGTTGCAAGCCTGGCGTTAAATTTGTTCAGTTATTAAAAAAAATAGTCCCGAGGGACTATTTTTTGAGGCTCCATTTTCCGTCTTTTTTAAGAGAGCGGTTTTCTTTAATAATTTCTTCAAATCGTTCGGTTTTTTCGTTGAACCTTGACCCGATAACAAAAGCGTTAGCCGGAATATTCTTGCGGATTTCGCCGCCGGCAATATAAGCTGAATCGCCGATATTTACCGGCGCTATCAATTTTACGGAATCCCCGATAAAAACATTTTCACCGATATGGGTTGTGTGCTTTTCAGAGCCGTCAAAATTAGCTGTGCTGGCTTGATGGCCGATATTTGAACCGCTGCCAATAACGCAGTCGCCTAAATAAGACTGGTGTTTCATTTTAACGTTAGAGCCGACAATGCATCTTTTAAGATGCGCGCCGGGGCCGAATTCGCAATCAGACCCGACTTCCGAATTTTCAATTATAGCTTTATGGATAATTGTTCTTGAGCCGATAGCGCTGTCAATGATTTCCGTTCCGGCTTTAATCCAGCATTTTTCTTTGATAATCACATTGCCTCTTAAAATAACCATTGGTTCAATGATTGTTTTCGCCGGCTGTTTCGGGTCAAATTCAAAATAAGTCGCGGTTTCATCATCAATGTAAACATTGTCCGGGTCTGGGGCTATCACCCGTTCCAATAATTTAGGGCACTTGCTTAATCTTTTCATTTTAAATCTCCTTGTTATTGAAATATTTTTTAAAGGCCTGCTTCCGTTGGAATTAAGGATTTGCTTTGGGCTAAAGGGCTTTTTCTAGTCAAAATTTTAGGTTATACTAAATCCGTTGTCAAAGCCTTATTCTCAAAAGAAAATCGTTGTTATCGGCGGTGGCACCGGCGTTTTTACGGTTTTAACGGGTCTTCGCAAGCATTTTAGCGATTTAACTGCTGTGGTTACGATGTCCGATGACGGCGGTTCAACCGGAATTTTGCGCGAGGAGTTCGGTATTTTGCCTCCGGGCGATGTCCGACGTTCGCTTGTCGCTTTGGCGCGAACCGATAATGAAGTTTTAGCTCAACTTTTTAATTACAGGTTTGAAGAAGGAGCCGGGCTGACCGGCCACAGTTTTGGAAATTTAATGCTTACCGCTCTAGAGAGGTTGACCGGCAGTTTTGATTTGGCTGTTAAAGAAGCCGGCAGGATTCTTTCAATTCAAGGCCGGGTGCTTCCTGTAACTTTAAAAAACGCTAAGCTGTACGCTGAATTGGAAAACGGTAAAGTTGTGCGGGGGGAAACCAATATTGATATTCCCAAATACGACAGCGGTTCCGCAATTAAAAAAATCTGGCTAAAGCCCCGGGCTGTTGTTAATCCGGAAGTGTCAGCGGCCATTTTGGGAGCTGACGCGGTTTTAATCGGTCCGGGAGACCTTTATACAAGTTTAATTCCTAATTTTTTGGTAAAAGGAATGAGCGATGTTTTGAAAAAGAGCCGAGCTAAAAAAATTTATTTCGTTAATGTGATGACTAAATATGGAGAAACACACGGTTTTAAGGCTTCGGATTTTTTAAATGTTTTGGAGCGTTATCTTGGCAGGGGAATTTTGGATTTCGTTGTTGTTAACGTTAAAAAACCGGGCTGGAGCCGGCTTAAAAACTATGTGCAGGAAAAAGCCGAATTGGTTGAATTTGACAGAGAAAATTTTGCGCGCCGGCCGACCGTGATAACCGCTGACCTTTTGCGGGTAAAAGGACTGGTCAGACACGACTCTGATAAAATAACGAACTTGGTGAAAATGATTTTATGATTTTTTGTAAACAACGCCGGTATTTTTAATATTTTTATGTTTTTAAAATTTTTAAAAAAATCAGACCCTTTGCTTTGGCGGCTGATAACAAGTGAAATAAAACGGCAGGAAGAGACTATTGATTTAATTCCGTCGGAAAATATCATCCCGCTTCAGCTTCTTGAAGCGCTTGGTTCGCCGCTCGCGAATAAATATTCCGAAGGCTATCCGGGGAAACGTTATTATCCGGGCAATAAGCATTATGACGCTATAGAAAATTTGGCGTGCGAGCGGGCTCTTAAAGCTTTTAAACTGGACCCTAAAAAATGGCATGTTAATGTTCAGCCTTATTCAGGTTCGCCGGCTAATCTGGAGATTTACTCGGCTTTAATGAGGCCGGGCGAGGTTTTAATGGGAATGTCGCTTTTTGGTGGCGGGCATTTAACGCACGGCCATAATGTTAATTTTTCAGGCCAAATTTATAAAAGCGTTCAGTACACCGTTAAGCCGGCAACCGGATTGATTGATTATCAGGAAATTGGATATTTGGCAAAAAAGCATAGGCCGAAAATAATTGTTTCCGGTTTGACTTCTTATCCCAGAAAAATAGATTTTAAAAAAATTGGAATGATTGCCGGGAAAGTTGGAGCCTATCACGTTGCCGATATTTCTCATATTGCCGGATTGGTGGCGGCCGGACTTCATCAGTCGCCGTTTCTTTACAGCGACGCGGTTATGGCAACTACTCACAAGACTTTGCGCGGGCCAAGAGGCGCGGTTATTTTTTGCAAAAAAGAACTTGCCGTTCGCATTGACAGGGCGGTTTTCCCGGGAATGCAGGGCGGCCCTCATAATCATACTATCGCGGCCATAGCCGGAATGTTTAACGAGGTTTTAAAGCCTGGATTCAAGAAATATCAAAAACAAATAATTAAAAACAGCCAAGCGCTGTCCAAAACGCTATTGGAATCGGGTTTTGATTTGGTAAGCAATGGCACCGACAATCATTTAATGGTCGTAGATTTACAAAACGCCGGCGTTGACGGAATGACGGCGGAAAAACGTTTGGAAGCCATCGGTATTTTAGCCAATCGCAATGTCGTGCCCGGGGACACGTCGGCGTTTAAGCCCAGCGGACTTCGTTTAGGAACGCCTTTTGTTACGAGCCGCGGAATGAAAGAGAAAGAAATGCAAGTTATAGCGGGCTTGATTTACTCTTCTGTTTTTCAAAAAGAACCGGTTGCGGTCTTATCTAAAAAAACCCGTTTATTAACGCAAAAATTTCCTTTAAGTTATTAACATAAGCGGTTTAGATTGATTATGTTATAATAAAAAATATGGAAAAAGGCGCAACCGTTCCCTCTATTTTTATATTATTATTTGTGGCTGTCATGATTATCGGCGTTTATTTTTGGGGCAATGAACTTGTGAATATGTTTTTTTCTTATACTCCAGACTCTCTTCTTGTTCAGCCAAAAGCGTCAATAGCAAAACCGGCCGAAGGCTTAGGCGCTGATATTGTTTCCCAAGTTGAAAATCCTGTTGAAGGCAAGCTTCCAGAAACCAATCCGTTTTCAGCCCCGATTAATCCTTTTGAAAAAGTTTATAAAAATCCTTTTTCGCAATAATAAACCGCAATGAGAACCCATAAAATTTTAGGAATTTTATCTTTGAGCTTCGCCGCTTTATTAAGCGCTTATATTGTTTTTGCCGCCAATCCTTTTGATATTACTTTTCCGGTTGAAGAGCTTGGCAATTGCGTTAATCAAAGCCAGTGCAAAGCGTATTGCGACCGTATAGAAAATTTTAAAGCCTGTTCGGAATTCGCCGCCAAGCACGGTTTTACTGTAAAAGTTGAGCAAAGCGCGATTGAGGGCAGGGTTGATAAGTTTGTTGAGATTTTAGAAGCCGGCGGCGGGCCAGGCGGATGCAAAACCGAATCCGAGTGCCGCGCTTATTGCGAAGACCCGGCTAATATTGAGGCTTGTTTGCAATTTGCCGAAACCCATAATTTGCTTCCGTCCGATGAGCTCGGGGAAGCTAAAAAAGTAGCCAAAGCATTGCGTTCCGGCGCTAAACTCCCGGGGAACTGCCGCAATAAACAAGCTTGCGAATCTTATTGTTCACAGGCAAATCATGGCGAAGAGTGCCTGGCTTTTGCCGAACAATCGGGAATTTTGCCCAAGGAAGAACTTGGCATTGCCAAAAAAGCCCATGAATTGATGGCTAATGGTGAATCGCCCGGAGGTTGCCAGTCCCGTGACGCTTGCGAAGCGTATTGTTCCGATTCCAGCCATCAGCAGGAATGTTTTGAATTCGGCGTTAAAGTCGGGTTTATCAAGCCGGAGCAAGCCAATGAATTCCGCCGTTTTATGCAGGAAGGCGGCCCGGGCGGCTGTAAATCGCGCGAAGCCTGCGAAGCTTTTTGCAATGACCAGGCAAACCAGGAAACTTGTTTTAATTTCGCCAAAGAGCACGGGTTTATAAAAGAAGAAGACGCCCAGCGAATGAAAGAAAGCATGGGGCATATGAGAATCGGTTTGGAAAACGCTCCGCCGGAAGTGGCGGAATGCCTTAAAGCCAATCTCGGCGAAAATATTATTGAAGACATTAAAGCCGGTCGTTTGACGCCCGGGCCGGATATCGGCAACAGAATGCGTTCGTGTTTTGAAACCCATATGGGCCGAATGGCTCCGCCCAAAGAAGCTTTTGAGCATATGCCGCCGGAAACTTTGAAATGCATGGAGGAAAAGCTTGGCGCGGATTTTGAAAAAATCCGTTCAGGCGAATCCGTGCCTTCTCCGGAAATGGGTGAAAAAATGCGCGCTTGTTTTGAATCTATGCCAAGACCGGAAATGCCAAAGCTGGAGGAAATTTTAAAGAACGCTCCGCCGGAAGTTCAGGCTTGCTTAAAAGAATCTTTAGGAAGCGATTTTGAAAGGCTGTCAAGCGGCGGAGAAATTAATTTTGACTTAAAAGATAAAATGCGTTCCTGTTTTGAAAAAATAATGCCTTTGCAGGGCGGAAGAGGTGAAGGTTCTATGCCAATGCAGGGCAGAGAAGGCGGTTTTGGGCAGGGAATGATGGACGGAGAAATGACGCGTTTTGAAGGACCTGGCGGTTGCCGGACTCCGCAGGAATGTATGAATTATTGCGCCAGCCACGGAGAGGAATGCATGAAGTTTGGCGGTCAGCAAGGCATGCGCAGTGGCGGGAGTGGTGGAATGATGGGCGGAGAAGGAATTATTGGCGGAGGGGGTCCGACTGAATGTCCCATAGAAGAATGCCATAAAGAGCCAGGTAGCTCGTTTTGCGAACAGAAAGTAAAAGAATTAATAGCTGGAAATCCCGGCGAGCGTTTTAAATATGCCGGTTGTTTCCGCGGCAATACAATGCCACCTCAGCCGTCGTCAACCAAAAGAGGACTTTGTCCGGCAATGCCTACAGTTAATTCTTGTCCGGAAGGCCAGATTAAGTATCAACTGTTTAATTCTCCGGAATGTGGTATTTATTACGGCTGCAAACAAGCAGGAACAGCCGAACAGCCGTCGCCGCGGCCTGAATATTGCATTCAGGTTATAACTCCGGCGCATGACCCGGCTACCGGAGCGTGCAAACAATTTTCCACTCCTTGCGATGTTCCGCAGGGCTGGATAAAGGGCTGTCCGTCCGGAACCGGCGGTGAAACAGGGGTTTTCCAGCGTCCCGAATCAACAACCGCCTGTCCGGCTTTTACAATGCCGATAGCGTGTAAAGAAAATATAACGTCTGATATTTGCCGGCAAGAAATTCAGAAATTAGCCGGAGCTCATCCGAACTGCGGTTATGAAAAGTTTTTGCAGCAATATCCATCGCTTGAACAATATCAGCAGTATCAACAGCAATATCAGGGAACATATCCTTATCCGGCGCAATAATGCAGATTATTGACGGGAAAAAAATTAAAGAAGAAATAATCGCGCGGTTAAAAAATCAGCCGCGGCCGGGGAAAAGGCTGGCGGCGATTTTATTCGGCAACGACCGGCTTTCAGAAATTTTTATTAAAGAAAAAGAAAAAGCCGCCAAAGAACTGGGAGTTGATTTTAAAATTTATCAATTTGATGAAAAATTAAGCAATGACCAAGCCAGGGATGAAATTTCAAAAATCGCTCTTCAAAAACCGGTTGGTGGCGTGATTGTTCAACTGCCTTTGCCGGAGTATTTGAACGGGCGTTATGTTTTAAACGTTATTCCGCGGGAAAAAGACGTTGATGTTTTAGGCGAGCGGGCGTTAGGGGCTTTTTACGCTAATCGTAATCTTGTACTGCCGCCGCCGGCCGGAGCCGTGGAAGAAATCCTAAATTCTAAATCCTATATTCTAAATTCTAAAAATGTAGCGGTTGTCGGCCTTGGGTTTTTAATAGGCCGGCCAATAGGTTTATGGCTGATCGGCAAAGCTCAAGAAATTTATCTTTTAGCCAGCCAGAGTGATTTGGGTATTTTAAAACACGCGGACTTGGTGATTTCCGGTGTTGGCAAAGCCGGCTTAATAAAACCGGACATGTTGAAAAATGGCGCCGGGATTATTGATTTCGGGTATGAAGAAGTTAACGGTAAAGCTAAGGGCGACTTTGACGCTAATACTCCTGGTGTTGATAAAATGTCATTTTATACTTCCACGCCAGGCGGCACCGGCCCGATCGTGGTAGCTAAAATTTTTGAGAATTTTTATAAGCTGAATACTTAAATAGATTAACTTGCAATTTTTTAATAAAAAAGCATAATAATAAACGGTTAATTTAACAAATTATTAATAATAAGGAGGCGAAATGGTTAAGATTGTGGAAAAGTTAAAAGGATTGGTTAAAAGGGGGAAAGATGATAATGAAGTAAAGGTAGTAAAAAAATGCTGTGATGAAAAAGAGTGCGGATGTAAAGGCCAGTGTGATTGCGAGTGCGGTCCATTTCGTTAAAAAGTTTAAGCCCTCTTGATTTATTATCAAGAGGGCTTTATTTTTAATAAATTCTTTTAGCAATTTACATCATCCCTTTCTTATTTTGAATTTAAAAATAAAAATTTAATAAAGCAGAAATTCCTGACCATTCGGATTGGTCAAGACTGTAAGAATTAATAAGATTTACGTCAAAAACCTGTTTTTGTTTCGTGAATTTCGCGCCAATGCCGAAAGCTAGTTTTTGCTGATAATCCTCTTTCAATCTTCTGGTAGCATGGTCAAAAACCAAGTTGGTTTCTCCGGCGTGGCCAAAAGACATAAACCAAGTCTTGAACGTGTAAGTCATTTCTTCGGCGTCAAAAAACAATGATGTTGAGTCGCTGATTTTGATGTCGCCGATGCTCGTGGTGATGACCAGTTTTCCGTAATCCCGAATTTTGTAGAGATTGGAAACGCCTATTTGGTCAAAGTTTCTGTTGGCAATCACTCTTGTGCCGGATAAAGTTCCGGAAAACATAGCGTCATAAATTCCTTGATTAGCGCGCTTGTTAAAAGATTTTCCTTTAAAAGAGACTATTCCTAAAAAATATCTGCTTTCCGGCTTATTCCTGAAAATAGTTATAAAGCTTGGAAATTCGGAATTTTCCGCGCCGGAATAAGCCAAGCCGTATAATTTGGCATTATTACCAGCGTCTAAATTATGGGTTAATCCGAAAATCAGGGAATAAGATTTAAAATGCGGCGCTATCGCCAAACCAATGCGTTGTTCGGTATTTTGAGAGGAATTTTCCGTTGAAAAACCGGTTAATACGTCCGCGTTTTCTAAAAAATCAAGACGGCCATATCCGTAATAAAGAGTTTTGCCGGAATTGTCGGATTCCAACGCTATCTCGGTTTTTTTGAAAAACTTGCCGTAGCGGTTAAGGTAAATTCCGTAAGCGCTGAAATCTTTTTCTGTTGAGTTGTCTTCTGTTAATTGAGTAGCGGCGAATTTCAACATGTAATATTCGTTTAGCTTTAATCCGGCGTTGAAATCAAATTGTTTTTTAATCAGCGGCAGGAACGCCGCGCTTTTTTCCGAATTTTCGGCAATTAAATATCGGACGCTAATGGTCGGCTGGTTTCCTTCCCAAACCGTCAATGTATTTGAAAGAACAGCGCTTGCCCCAAGATTTTTATCTTCAAGATAGTTTTGCCGGAGTTCGTATTGAACCCCCAAATCATAAGAAGCAAAAGAAATTTGCGCAGATAACATAAACAACAGCCCAATAATCAACAGCAATAATATTTTTCTCACTTTTTTCTCCCTTTTTAGTTTTTAACCACCTTTGGTTTTTATACATGTCTTTAAAATCAATGTCAATCAATACATTGATTAATGATTGCGGAAATCGGCGTTTTGGTTTTACGGTTTTTGGAGAGAATCCAGTTATTCAAAAATAATAAGAACGGTTTAGAAATATATTAATTAACGCCAGCTTAGCTTGCGAAAAGCCGCCTTAATAAGGCGGCTTTTTAATTTTTTTATTCACTGATAAACGCGGCTTCGGTTTTCTTTTTTATTTCGTTCAGGGTTTTTTTGTCTTCCTTAAGCTTGGCTTTGACGTTTTCAATTCCCACTCCCAGTTTTTCTCCTTCAAAGCTGTAGCTGGCGCCTGATTTTGTTATGACGCCGCGAGTAAGCGCGGTATTAACTACGTCGCCGGTGTAAGAAATTCCTTGCCCGTACATAATGTCAAATTCTGCAATTCTAAACGGCGGCGCCACCTTGTTTTTTACGATTTTGGCTTTGACGCGGTTGCCCACGGACTCTTCGCCTTTTTTTATTTGCGCGGCCCTGCGGATATCAATTCTGACCGAGGCGTAGAATCTTAAAGCCCGGCCCCCCGGAGTTGTTTCCGGATTTCCAAACATGATTCCGATCATCATCCTTATTTGATTGATAAAAATAATCACGGTTTTTGATTTAGCGGCGATGGCGGTAAGTTTTCTAAGGGCCTGGGACATTAGCCGCGCTTGAAGTCCGACGTGATGAGCGCCCATTTCGCCTTCTATTTCAGCGCGCGGCGTAAGAGCGGCTACTGAATCAATTACCACTACGTCAATAATTCCGGAGCGAACAAGGCTTTCAAGAATGTTCAGAGCCTCTTCTCCGTCGTTTGGCTGGGAAATCAGCAGTTCATCGGTTTTTACGCCTATTCTTTTGGCGTATTGCGGGTCAAGAGCGTGTTCAGCGTCAATAAAGGCGGCCTTACCCCCCAGTTTTTGAGCTTCCGCAACAACATGAAGAGCTAGTGTTGTTTTGCCGGAAGATTCCGGGCCGAAAATTTCAATGATTCTGCCGCGCGGCAAACCGCCGACGCCAAGAGCCAAATCTAAAGAAAAAGAGCCGGTTGGAATAGTTTCAACATGAATATGGGATTGCTCGCCTAATTTCATTACCGCTCCTTCGCCATATTTTTCTTGAAGCGCGCTGATTAACCCGCTTAATTCATCTTTTTTATTTTTTTCTGTTTTATCTTTATCGCTGGTCATTTTTTTATTGAATGTTATTTTGTTGCCGGGCATTGTTATTTTCACTCAAAGGCGCGTAAATCACCCTCCTATTTTCAATAATTTCTCGGCCAAGAAATCTTTTTACTTTAATTTCAATATTATTAATGCCTATTGTAAGAATAATATTTTTTGAAAAATTCCCGTTTTTATCCGCAAACACTTCTTCGTTATTTATTTTTACGGCATCTTGCGGGTCAACGCGGCCCGTTAATTTGATTATCGGCTCGCTGGCAATTTCGTCAATAGCCGGAGTCGCGAGGTATAAGCTTGGCTGGCCAAGAAAATCATCGCTTCTAAAAGCGATATAGACGGTCGCGATAATCAGAATGCCGCTCAAAACAACTCTTTTCTTGCTGATTTTTTTGGGGGCAAAGCGGTTGTCGGGCAAGCGGTCATCAGCCCCGGACTTTTTAATCAGTTCATTTTCTTTTTGAAAATCGCGCCACCAGTCATTGCCGTTGGCATTTAAAATTTCGGCGATTTTGAAAATATAGCCGCGTATGTAAGGCGATGGAGGCAGGCGGTCGTAATTTTCATTAATCAGCTGTTCAATAAAATACGGCGGAACACCGCTAGACTCGGCAAGCTTGGTTGCATTGAACCCTTTTATTTCCATCAAGCCGGCCAGAGCCGCGCTGAAATTTTCTTTTTTGTCATTAGTCATTTTTTGTTTTTCATTATCCATTATCCATTTTATCCATATATACTTCCCTTGGTTTTGCTCCGTCTCCCGGCCCTATTAGGCCTTTGGCTTCCATTATATCAAGAAGTCGGGCGGCTCGGGCGTATCCGACTTTAAGCCGGCGCTGAAGCAAAGAAGCGGAGGCTTTTTTAGCTTCCGTAATTGTTTTTACAGCTTCATCATAAAGTTCGTCATCGTCTTCTTCAAGAGCCTCGTCAAATACTTCATTGTTTAACGTTGAGTCGTTTGCTTCGCCGTTTAATGATTCAGCGTCAGTTTCCAAGTTAATTTGGTTGTTTTCCCTTATAAAATCCGTTACCTTATTAATTTCTTCTTCTGAAATGTAGGCGGCTTGAATGCGTTTTGGTTTGGAAAAGTCGGGTGAGATGAATAAAAGGTCGCCGTTGCCAAGCAGTTTTTCCGCTCCGGCGGTGTCAAGAATGGTTCGGGAATCAACCTGGCTGGCGACCTGTAAAGCGATGCGGGAAGTGATGTTGGCTTTAATTAAACCGGTTATGACTTCAACCGACGGCCGCTGAGTGGAAACAACAAGGTGGATTCCGGTGGCTCGCGCCATTTGGGCCAGCCGTATTATTGACCCCTCAACCTCGCGGCCGTAAGCCGCCATTAAATCCGCTAATTCGTCTATGACTATTAATAAGTAGGGCAGTTGGTCTTCGGGAGTTTTATTATTGTAGCTTTTAATGTCCCGGGCGCCGGCTTCCAAAAGAATCTCATAACGCCTTTCCATTTCTTGAACCGCCCACCTGAAAACGCTCAAAGTTTTTTTGCCCTCGGTTACAACCGGCGCGATTAAATGGGGCAGGTTTTCGTATACGGAAAGTTCAACCCTTTTCGGGTCAATAAGAATGAGTCTTAAGGTGGCGGGAGAGTTTTTATAAAGAAGGGAAATAAGAAGCGAGTGAATTGTTACGCTTTTGCCGCTGCCTGTCGCGCCGGCTATTAAAAGGTGGGGCATTTTGGTGATATCGGAAAAAATAGGTTCGCCGCTTACATCTCTGCCAATAACAAAACCGATGGGGCCGGCATTGGCAAATTCCGGATAAGCCATCAAACTGCCCAGCCGCACCAGAGCCGCTGTTTTATTTGGCACCTCAATGCCAACCAGAGATTTTCCGGGAATAGGCGCTTCTATTCTTATGGGATGAGCCGCCAGCGCCAGAGCCAAGTCTTGGTTTAAAGCCGTGATTCTTGAAATTTTAACGCCTTCGGCTGGTTTTAGAGTGTAGCGCGTTACCGCCGGGCCAACGCTAATTTCTCCCATTTCAACCGGAATCCCGAAACTTTCAAGGGTTCTTTTGATGATGTTGGCATTGGCCCGCAGGTCGCCAATGGTTGGTTTTTCAGTTGATGATTTAAGAAGGCTGATTGGCGGCGCTACGTAATCTTTCATTTGAACCGCTTTGAACGGTTTTGGTTTATGCTCAAGATATTCTTTTTTGGCGATTTCCGGCGCCGGCCCCTCAATATTTTCTTCAACGCTGTTTTGGGTTGTTGGCTGAAGCTGCGCGGAGCTATTTAATATTTTAAGTTCAGTTTGTTCCTGCTCCAGCTCGCTGATATTTTTTTCTTTTTTTGTTGTAAGCCGGCTCCAGGAAATTTTAATCGGCCAGTTAAGCATTATTATCAAACCGGCGGCAAGGGAAGCGATTAAAATAACCATTGATGCCGGATAGCCGAATGGAATTTCAATTACGCCTATCAAAGAACCGGACAAGCCTCCTTTTTGGGGAAAGTTAAGGTCAATAAGGCCGAGACCGGCCGCGATGAAAATAAAAGCTGCGGCTGTAGTTATCGGCAGGGGACGGTTGCGATTCGTCGAAAGCATAAGGCAGGCGGAAATAAAAAGCGTTGCCGGCCAGATATAATATCCCCATCCGAAAAGCTTTGACAGGAAAGAATAAAAGAATTGACCGGCCGGTCCGGCTTCGTTAAACGCGCTTAATATCATTAAAACGGTTATGCCAAGAAGAATAATCGCCGCGACTGATTTTTTGACGTCCGGATGAAGCCGTTGTTTTTCTTCTTGATTTCCGCCGTTTCTTCCAGCCTTGTTGTTTTTATTATTGCGAGCCATTGTTTTTATTATTAAGCAAAATCAGGTAAAATTCAATTAAAGGCTTGGCCTAAAAATTGAAGCTGAGGGCGCTCAATTTTTAGTTGCCAAACTTTAACCCTGTGAAATGCCGCTTCGCGGCTACTGCCAAAGGCAGTATTTCACAGGGTGCTTAATATTAAAATTTTCTCGTTATGCTCAAAAATTTTATTAATGCAGGCATCTTTAAAGCCTATGATATCCGCGGCCGGTATCCGGACGAACTTAACGAACGAACAGCCGAGTTCATAGCCGCGGGAATCAAGAAAATATTTCAATATGGAAAAGTAGTGATAGCTCACGACGCTCGTTTAAGTTCCCCGGCGCTTTATAAAGCGGCTGTAAGAGGACTAAACTATTCTAATGTTTTTAAGAACATTAGAATAGAAAAAATAAAGATTATTCAGGTTGGCATAGCAACTACGCCGATGTTTTATTTTCTGGTTAATCATTTTAAAGCTGGTGGCGGCATAATGA
>JBBUEA010000090.1:0-1484 GCA_038057035.1 Patescibacteria group bacterium
TAAAATTCCGTTTAAAAAATGACGTTGAAAAAAACTTTGCAATTTCATCAAATTTTGCTATTAGAACACATCTTAAAGGTATGTTTAGCCGCGATATAAGCCAATTTCTGCAAGACCAAGAAGCGACGATGATAGAAGCTACTTTTAAGATAGGTTATAATATATAATAATAAAACATTTGAAACATGATGGCAAAAATAGGGCAAAAAATTGAAGATTTTTCTTTTGAGGCTTTTCAGAATAACGCGATTAAAAAACTAAAATTGTCGTCTTACAGCGGCAAATGGCTGGTTTTGCTTTTTTATCCGGCTGATTTCACTTTTATCTGCCCGACCGAACTGGCTGAAGCCGCCGATTATTATCCTGAATTTAAAAAACTCGGGGCTGAAATAATAAGCGTAAGCACGGACACTGTTTTTGTTCATAAAGCGTGGCATGATAATTCTCCGACAATTAAAAAAATCAAATTCCCGATGGCCGCGGACCCGACCGGCAAAATCTGCCGGGCTTTCGGGACTTACATTAAAGAAGAAGGACTGTCTCTGCGCGGAACTTTTATCATAAATCCCCAAGGCATTCTTAAAGCTTGCGAAATTCACGATAACAGCATTGGCCGGAGCATCAAAGAAATATTAAGAAAACTGCAGGCCGCTGTTTTTGTAAATAAAAATAAAGGCTTGGTGTGTCCGGCCAGCTGGGAGCCGGGCAAAAAAACTTTAAAACCCGGCTTAAACTTGGTTGGTAAAATTTAAAAGGCTCTGCGTAATCAGAGCCTTTATAATTAACAGCCTATATTTTTATAGAGGAATATCATGCCATTTCGCCATTCGTATTAAATAGGCGTTTTCATTTCCGCCAAAGTCTTCCTTAATAACATCATTAGGATGTTTTTCATTACTTTCCATTAAAGCATATATAACAGCGTAGATTTTCTGTTTTTCTTCTTCAATTAATTGCCTGTCCTTTTGCGTCTTCGGCATTTTTAACTCCTTAAATTATAAATTGTATCGCACGGCCCTTTTCCTATTTTTGAATCGTCCGGAGCTCCCGATACATCAACAACGCCGTCGCCGTTAAAATCCGCATAAATTACAACACTGCTTTCAGTTTGCACAACTATAACAGAAGGTTTTTCCGCTGTTTCGCTTTTAAAATAAGCGGTAAGTTCTTTGCTTGCTTCATCTTGGTAAAATTCTATATAAACAGGCTGGGATTGTTTTTCCTTATCGCAATAACCGGCAAGAGAACGTTTTTGGTGGAGTTGAAGGTTAGCATCATTCAAATTCGGCATCAGCATTTTATCTTCGGCAAAACCCGCTGCCGATAATGCCATAATTAATAAAAATATCAGAGCAAAACTTATTCTTTTCATTTTCCATTCCTCATTGTTTTATATGAAATAGGCTTAATAGGACAAAAAATCATAGCCAGCCTGTAATTCAAAAGTCCAACGCATACTAAAAACCCCAGCCAATTTTTCATTT
>JBBUEA010000091.1:0-1077 GCA_038057035.1 Patescibacteria group bacterium
ATGTCGGCGGCGTCACCTCCGCGATCCAGACCCAGCTCGATGGCAAGGCAGGCTCTTCTAATGTCATCTTAAATCAGAACACCCTGCAATCAGGAGCTACCTTCTATGTGTCCAGCGGCTCCGTCTCTAATGTTTTGTACGTTGGCAGCGCCACAGCTTACGGAACATTTACCTCGACCTCGGGGTTTGTGGGAGTCGGATCCGCTCTTACAAGCCTTAATGCCGCTAACATGGCCAATGGCTCGGTCACTAACACGGAGTTCCAATACCTTGACGGCGCTACCTCCGCGATCCAGACCCAGATAGCCGCTAAGCAACCCACCATCACCGGCGGCGCTACGACCATAACCTCAAGCGACTTGACGATTAATCGAGCCCTACTCAGCGATGGCAGCGGTAAAGTGGCTGTATCCGCGGTGACCAACACAGAGTTGGGCTATGTCGGCGGCGTCACCTCCGCGATCCAGACCCAGCTCGATGGCAAGGCAGGCTCTTCTAATGTCATCTTAAATCAGAACACCCTGCAATCAGGAGCTACCTTCTATGTGTCCAGCGGCTCCGTCTCTAATGTTTTGTACGTTGGCAGCGCCACAGCTTACGGAACATTTACCTCGACCTCGGGGTTTGTGGGAGTCGGATCCGCTCTTACAAGCCTTAATGCCGCTAACATGGCCAATGGCTCGGTCACTAACACGGAGTTCCAATACCTTGACGGCGCTACCTCCGCGATCCAGACCCAGATAGCCGCTAAGCAACCCACCATCACCGGCGGCGCTACGACCATAACCTCAAGCGACTTGACGATTAATCGAGCCCTACTCAGCGATGGCAGCGGTAAAGTGGCTGTATCCGCGGTGACCAACACAGAGTTGGGCTATGTCGGCGGCGTCACCTCCGCGATCCAGACCCAGCTCGATGGCAAGGCAGGCTCCTCTAACGTCATCTTAAATCAGAACACCTTGCAATCCGGAACCACCTTCTATGTGTCCAGCGGCTCGGTCTCTAATGTTTTGTACGTGGGCAGCGCCACAGCTTATGGAACATTCACTTCAACCACAGGCTTTGTGGGAGTCGGAT
>JBBUEA010000092.1:0-9957 GCA_038057035.1 Patescibacteria group bacterium
GGTCATGATAATTCCACGAACCGGCATGATTAAAAATAAAAGTAAAAGATTCTCCCTGCTTCAGACCGCGGCAAGAATCAAATTTACTGCCAAGGCACCCGCCTTTTTCAGGGTAAGCTTTATGGTCGGGATGAACAGCCGAAGCCGGCCATGAAGGATTAACGGATGAATTTTTCCAAATCACCGAATCGCCTTTTTTAATTTTTAAAATCACCGGCGAAAACCCGCCATTATCACCGATTTCAACAATCCAGTTTTTCACAACATTAACCAATTCTTCAAGTTCCCCCATAAGCTTTAACGCTTTCTCAAAGTCGGTGTTTATTTTATCAAACCCCGATTTTTTCTTTACCATCTCGGAAAGGCTGACAAGTAAATTCTCCAAAGATTTGATTTGGTCTTTTTGCTTCGTCTTTTGCGAAATTTCGTCAAAGCGCAATCTTAATTTTTTAAAATCCTCTTCAAAATCGTTCAATGAAGTTTTAAGCTTGTTCGCGGCGCTTCTTGAAGCGGCTAAAGCGGAAGATGCCTGCCCAAAAGCGCCGCCGTAATCGCCTACTTCAAAAAAAATCTTTGCCTGCTCCAAATTGAAATTTGCCCGCTTAACAGCATCGCGCATTGAAGAAGAAACCAGATAATCGCCAGATTTTATTTTTTGTTCCAATTCAGCAAGCGCCGTATCAGCCAGATTTATAATCCCTTGCGCCGCAGATTCACCAACGCCCTTATCGTCAAAATTATTCAAAACTTCCTGACGCAAAGAATTAAGCAGATTTTTAAGCAAAACATCGGCTGTTTTTTCCCTTACTTCATCCAAAATTTTGACGCGCAAGCCAAAATTTCCAGACAAACCGTCAACAAACCTGGCTTTTAAAAAGCTATCATCTTCATTTTGAATTCTAATTTGAAACTTTATTAAAAGCTCTTCTTTTAATTGTTGAAGCACGGCAACGGCTGACGGCGTTAAATATTCTTCAATTCCGGCTATCATTTCCGCCGTTCTTAATTCTTTGCTTAAATCAATCCTTTCGGGAAAATTTTCCGCAAATTCCAAAAGACGTTCGCTGAAGCTATCCGGCGAGTCAAGACGGTTGGGAATTACGGCTAAAGCTTTGTTTAATTCTTTTTTAACCGCCGCCAATGATTCAATAACGTCTTGCGGGCCGTTGTAATAAAATTCAAGCTCGTCAAAATATTTTACATTGACCGCTAAATTCCTGATTAAACTGTTTAACAAAGGATTAAGGTCTTCTTTAACTTCTTCGGCCTTAAAACTTTCCAGCATCTTATTTAAACTCAAAACGTTCTTTTTATATTCCGTAATAACGGGATTAACAATATCGGGGTCGGCGGAAAAAATATTCAATGATTTAATTTCAGCGGCTTTTTGATTAAGAATTTCCGATTCCAGTCTGATTTTTTTAATCTGGCCGAAAGCGAAAAATCTTGAAACTGCCCGATGCCATTCTTTTAAAAAATAAAATGAGCTGTTCGGAAGAATAACCGGCGCGGCAATTCCCAAATCTTCCTTAAAATCAATTTCGCTGACCGGCGCTAAATCCGCGGCAAAAGAAATACCGCAAAGAGAGAAAAAACTGACTGCCGCTGTTATAAAAATAACTGAAATAAATTGAAAGCTTTTCATTAGTACCCTTTTAATTTTTTAAGATGTTCATGCTGACGAATTTTATCAAGAGCTTTTGCTTCTATCTGCCTGATGCGCTCGCGGGTAACCCCGAAAACTTTACCCACTTCTTCCAAAGTATGGGTGATGCCGTCCGCCAAACCGAAACGCATTTCCAAAATTTTCTGTTCGCGCTCGGTAAGGTCAACAAGGATTTCCTTTAACTGATCGCGCAAAAAAGACTGGTTAGCCATTTGAGTTGGCGACAAGCTCTGTTCGTCCTTAATAAAATCCGATAAAGTTGAATCCTCGTCATCTTCCCCGACCGGCGCCTCAAGCGACAAAACTTCCTGGGAAATTTTCTGTATATGATGCACTTTTTCAATATCAAGATTCATTTCATTGGCAATCTCTTCAGCCAGCGGATCGCGGCCCAACTCCTGCAAAAGCTTTCTTTTTGTCTGGGTATATTTTGATATGGTTTCAACCATATGAACCGGAATCCTGATAGTGCGGGACTGGTCCGCCAAAGCGCGGGTAATAGCCTGGCGAATCCACCAAGTGGCGTAAGTTGAAAACTTAAAGCCCCGGCGGTAATCAAACTTGTCAACCGCCCTTGATAACCCGATATTGCCTTCCTGAATAAGGTCAAGAATGCTTAAATGCGGACTGCGGTTGACATACCGCTTGGCGATTGAAACCACCAAACGAAGATTAGCTTTTATCAAAGCGCGACGAGCTTCTTCGTCGTTTTTTTCAGACCGCTTAGCCAGTTCCCTTTCTTCATTTTTAGTCAGAAGCGGCGTCTTGCCTATTTCCTGAAGATAAGTCTGCACCGCGTCAGGCAAATCCAGTCCTCCGATTTTAATAGATTTTTTTAATACCTTCTCGCTTATTTCTTCAGGAAGCTCAATAAGCTGGCCGGTTTCCACAACTTTAATATTCGCTTGTTCCAAGCGGTCATAAATTTCTTCCAAAAAACTCAAGTTTTTTTCAATATTCGGAAAAAAATAAAGAACTTCGGAATCGGTAACAAAACCTCGGCTACGGCCTCTCTTAATAAGGTTTTCCAATGCCTGGCCTAAAACTCCTTTTACAACAGGCGCCGGCGCTGTTTTTGTTTTTTCGCCGGCTAAAGGCCTGCCTACTTTTAAAGCGGGCCTGCCTGCCTTTAAAGCCGGTCTGCCTCTTTTAGCAGAATGTTTAATATTGGTCTTTTTAACCCAAATTTTCCTTATTTTTTTTATTTTTTTCTTAAGCATCGTTAAAAAATTTTCCGCCGGAGGCACATCAGCCTCTGGCTGAAAAATGTTAATTTTAATTAAGGCCGCTTATTTCCCTTGAGATTGCCTGAAGCTTAATTATGCAATCTTTTAATAATTCTTCGTTATTTGATTTTTCAGCTAACGTTATTTCTTTTTTAAGCTCTAAAGAACGTTTCTTTAAAAATTCTTGTTTTAAATTTTTAATCAGTTCGGAAAATTCTTTTTTAATTTTAACGTCGTCAAAATTTGAAAATTCAAAAGTTGAACGAAGGCTTAAATCGGGACGCGCGACGGCTAAATTTGTTGCTCCGGCCGGAATTCCAGCAGGAGCAAAAATTCCGAAAAAATCCTTAAAACTATCGGGAAAATAATTGCGGGATTCCGCGAGCTCCTGCCAAAAATCTTCTTTTGCCAAAACCAGCGTCAAAAGCCGCTCGGCAATAAGGTCGTGGCGCGGCAAATCCAGCTTTTCCGTTCCTTTTACCGACGAATCGTTATTTGTTATTTTACCAATTTTCCCGCTATTTTTCAACCCTTCGGCTCCGCTCAGGGTTGTCTTGAATTTACTGAAGGACAACCTTTCGCTTTCTATGGCAAGAGCTTTTTCTTCAACGCCGAATTTAAGACTAAGCTCCTTCATCCAATAAGCCTGGTCAATCGGACTTTTAAAATTACTAATCTTTTGGATTAAAAAACGAAGAGCGTTCTTTTTAAAAACCAAGTCGTTTTTCTTTTCTTCGGCTTTTTGGAAATAATGAGCCAAAAGATAGCCAAAAGCCGGCTGTTTTTTCTCCAAAGCGGAAATTAAAAAATTCTTGTCGGCAACCGCCGCTTCAGCCGGGTCTTTAAACCCGCCTAAATTAATAGCCTGTATGCTAAAATCCCATTCAGCGGTGGCGTCTAAAACCCGCTCCAAAGCCCTGACGCCGGCTTCGTCGTTATCAAAACTTACAGTCAAAACATCGGCCAAACGGCGCAAAGTTTTAAGATGCTCGGCGCTGAAAGCCGTTCCGGAAACCGCAACGGCGTTTTTAATCCCGTTTTGCCAAGCCATCAAAAAATCCATCTGACCTTCCACCAAAAACGCTTCGCGCGAACCGACAATCGCTTTCTTGCTTTTATGAAAACCGTAAAGCAAACGGGCTTTCTTAAAAATCGGAGTTTCCTGACTGTTTAAATATTTAGGCGGCTGGAAACCTGACGCGTTAGCGGATTCACCAGCCGGTCTTTCGGCAAGTTCAGGACTGGGCAGTATCCGGCCGGTAAAACCGACAACTTTACCGAAATTATTATATAAAGGAAAGGTTGCCCGCCGGCTGAACCTGTCGCGGTTAATGCCGGATTCGGTTTTAACCGCAAGGCCGGCGCGCCTGATATCTTCAATGCCAAAACCAAGATTCAGCAAATAACGGCTTAAAAGTTCCGGCTCTCCTCCCCAGCCAAGCTCAAATTCTTCAATCGTTTGCTTATTCAAGCCGCGGCTTAAAAGATAATCAAGCCCAGGTTTTCCGGCCGGGGAAAACAGCTGTTCTTTGAAAAAATCCTTAGCCGCTTCGCTGATAGAGTAAAGAACGCCGAATTCTTTTTGTTCCGCCGGACTGAAACGTTGGATTTCAATACCGGCCTTTTCAGCCAAAAACTTCAAAGCCTCGTAAAATTCCAGATTTTCATAACGCATCAAAAACTTGAAAACGTCGCCGCCCTCGCCGCATCCGAAACAATGCCATATCTGGCGGTCCGGCGTAACAATAAAAGAAGGGGTTTTTTCCTGATGAAACGGACAAAGCGCTTTATAATTACGGCCGGCTTTTTGAAGCTTTATATAGCCGCCAATAAAATCAGCTATATCAATTCTGCTTTTGATTTCTTCGGTCGGAGAAGCCATACAAAGTAAATTTAAAATGAAAAAATCAAAATGTAAAATAAGAACTAGGCTAAGCCTCGTAAATTTATTACGAGGCTTAGCCTAGTAATGTGGTTTTCCAAGCAAAAAATTATCCCGCCGGATAGACAGGATAATTTTTTCATTGCTTTACGCTATTTAAGGAGTGGAAGTCGCTTGTCCGCCGGAAGAAGGTGCGGGTAACTGCTTATTAATCCTATTCTGCAATTCCTGTATTTTCTTTAAGATATCGGCGATTCTGTTCTGAAGGTCAGTTCTTAATTTAGCGACATCGCCTGAAACCGTTCCACTTGCCGTTCCGCTTGCCGTTCCGATTGCCGCCTGCGGCGCTTTCTTGATTGCCTGAATCCTTATCTTATCAGCGGTTATAATACCGTTTTCAATCCTGCCGCTTATTTCCACGCGGTCGTCAACAGCCAAATCTCCCAAAGTTTTAAGGTCGCCTTTTCTGATTTTACCGTCAGCCGCCACATTCAAGCTTAAACCGTTAACGCTGATTTGCGAACTGGAAACGTTAACCGCCGTAATAACGCCTTTTAATTGGAACTTGCCCAAAGACGCCGGCAGATTTTCAACTTTTACTTCGTCAACATCATCAACGTCATCTTTGCCCCTTGAACCGTGGGCGCTGGCTGAATTATAAGACCAAAAAACCAAGCCGAAAGACAAAACCAAAGCAAAAACTAAAACAACCGTGATTAAAGATTTATTGCTTAACATAAATTTGTTTTTTTAAAAAAATCGACCTTTCTTATATATAATATAAGACGGATAACTCCGATTTTTTAATTTTGGAAAATTAAGCGATTTAAAGTATTGATTTAATTTTTTCAAGCAGAATCGGGAAGTCAACATCTTTATTAAGAAAATCTACTGCTCCGGATTCTTTGGCGAATTTTATGCTTTCCGGCCTGTCGTCAAGAGCCGTCAAAAATACAACATGAATATCTTTAATCTCCAGGTCGTTTTTCATTTCAACCAGCATTTTCGCGCCGTCCATAATCGGCATCATAATGTCCAATAAAATCAGGTCGGGCTTTTCCTGTTTGGCAAACTTAAGCCCTTCTTGGCCGTCTCTTGCCTGCAAAACCTGAAAACCGGCGTTTTTCAAACGGGTTGAAAAAATCTCCTGTATTTGAACGTCATCATCAACTAATAAAATCAATGGCGGTGTGCGCATTTATTTATTATAGCAAATCGCAATATAAATGTTCGAAGTAAGGAGTTCGAGGTTTGAAGTTAAAACACCTTGATTCTTACATCAAACTTTTTACTTCGAACATCTAAACATCTTACTTATTAATAGCCGCTTGCATAAAAGCTTTAAACAATGGATGCGGACGCAAAGGCCTTGATTTAAACTCCGGATGAAACTGCGAGCCAAGAAAAAAAGGATGAGTTTTTTTAGGCAATTCCACTATTTCCATCAGCCGCTTATCAGGAGAAAAACCGGAAAAAACAAGGCCTTTTTTAACCAATTTTTCTATATATTGAGGATTAACTTCATAGCGGTGGCGGTGCCGCTCGGAAATCAAATGCTGTTTATAAGCGCTATAAGCAACGGTATTTTTATCAAGAACCGCCGGATACGCGCCAAGACGCATAGTAGCTCCGTAATTTTTTTCAGCAATATTCTTTTTCTGGTCTGATAAAATATCTATAACAGGATACGGCGTTTTCTGGTCAATTTCAGCGGTATGAGCTTTTTTCATCTTGCAGACAGAACGGCTGAATTCCACTACCGCAAGCTGCATTCCATAGCAAAGCCCGAAAAAAGGGATTTTTTTCTCGCGGCAGTATCGGATGGCGGAAATTTTCCCTTCCACTCCCCGGTCCCCGAAACCGCCCGGCACGATTATTCCGTCATATTCGGAAAGCTGTTTCAAAGAAAAGGGATTTTTTTCAAAACTTTCGGCATTCAACCATTCAATAACCGGCTTTCGCTTAAAAAAATAAGCCGCGTGCTTGACCGCTTCTATCACGGAAATATAAGCGTCGCTTAAAACAAAATTGCCGGTTGAAAAATATTTGCCAACGATACCGATTTTCACCGGCTTTCTCGTCTGACGAATTGTCCTTACAAGCTTATGCCAAGCTTTTAAGTCGCGGCGCCGCGGTTTTAACTTAAACTTGCCAAGCACCACGTCGCTTATCTCGTCTTTTTCAAAATTCACCGGAATTTCGTAAATGCTTTCAACATCCGGCGCGGAAATAATATCGCCTTCGCTCATATTGCAATTAAAAGCTAACTTTTCCTTGCGTTTTTTATCAAGCGGCAGAATTGCCCTGGCGATTATGATATCCGGCTGAAGCCCGGCGGAATTTAACGTCCTGACCGCGTATTGCGTTGGTTTTGTTTTAAGCTCTGTCCCTTGTCCTTGATGCGGCAAATAACTGACCAACATCAGCAAAACATCGCTTGGTTTTTTAAGCCGTAAAATCCTGATAGCTTCCAAAAATAAAACATTCTGGTACTCGCCGACAGTGCCGCCTACCTCAACAACAGCGATATCGGCCTGGTTCTTTGAAATGGCTTTGTCTATTTTAGCCAGAACTTCAAGCGGAATATGCGGCACCACTTCAACGCATTTTCCGTTATAACCGAGATTGCGTTCGCGGTTAATTACGGACTGGTAAACACTGCCAGTTGTCATATAATTGGCGCCGGAAAGGTCGCGGCCCAAAAATCGTTCGTAATTGCACATATCCTGGTCACACTCCATTCCGTCATCCAAAACAAAAACTTCCCCATGCTCTGTAGGATTCATAGTGCCGGCGTCAACATTAACATAAGGGTCTATTTTAATGGCCGTAACCTCAAAACCGCGAGACTGCAATATCCTGCCTATTGAAGCGGCGGCCACGCCCTTGCCGACTCCGGACATTACCCCCCCGACAATGAATATATATTTAGGTTTTTTATTTAACCGCGCCATTAAAATAAAGTATAGACTAATCAGCAATAGTCTGTAAAACTTTAGCCATGAAAAACGTCTTTAATAATAAGCCTAATAAAATGGACGGCAATGAAATTATTCCGCTTGACACCAAAACCCAACAAGCCTTTTTAAGGGCGTTTGACGAATTGGCCCCAAAACTCTATAGATTTTCCTTATTAAAAGTAAGCTCTAAAGTGCTGGCGGAAGACTTGGTTTCGCAGACATTCCTGCGGACTCTGCAATATCTTCACAACGGCCGCGAAATTAAAACTTTTTCGGTTTTTCTTTATCAAGTGCTGAAAAATCTTATTACCGACCACTGGCGAAGCAAAAACCGGCAAAATGTTTCGCTGGAAGAATTTCCCGATGATATTTTCGCGGACTACCGGCAATCGCCAGAAAAAATAACCAACGAAATTGAATTTAAAAGAATCATGGATGGCTTAAACCAACTGCCTAAAGACCAGCAAGAAATAATCCATTGGCGATTTATTGACGGCTTTTCCGTAAAAGAAATCGCGGCGCTTTCCGGTAAAAAAAACAGCGCGATTTACGTCTCTATTTATAGAGCAATAAATAAACTAAAACAACACTGGCATGTTTAAAATTTTTCAAACTATAAAAACCTTAAAAAAACTTAAAAAAATAGAGCCCGACAAAAGATGGCTTAAAAACCAGCGCGCTTATTTTACAAGGATAATGAATATTGAAGAAACAATAAAAGCGGCGCGACCGATATTTTTCAGGAAAACGGCTGTAATTGCTTTAACGGTTTTACTGGTTTTTTTGGGAATCGGCGGAGGCGCGATTAATTCCGCCCAAGCCGCTTTGCCTTCCGACGCTCTTTACCCGTTAAAACTTTTTACGGAAAAAATACAAGGTTTGCTGGTTATTGGAAACGAAAATAAAATTGATTTTGCCCTGAAGTTAGCTGAAAAACGGCTGGAAGAAATTGAAAAAGAAACCGAAAGAAACGGCAATTCCGAAAAAAACGAACGGGTCGCGTTTACGGCAATTAGCCATGCCCAAGATAACCTGAAAAAAGCCGAGACGTTGATAAAAGAAAATTCCGGTTCAGGCAAAAATGAAAATGAAAATTTTAAACAGATTGAAAAAGCCTTAAAAAAATTAGGTAAAGTTTCCGAGCGTAAAAACCGAGTGGCGGCAAAATTATCAGATAAAATTCCAGAATTATCTTCGGCTTTAAACTCGCTTGACCTTGCCTCAATTAAAATTGAGGAAGAAGCCAATAAAATTATTATCAACGGCATTATTGCCAGCACTACGGAACCGGCCGTTTCCGCGGGAAATGACTTGTTTAATCTGTTAAAAGAGCAAGCTCAAAAAGCTATTGAGCGGGCGGAGAAGAAAATCCGAATTGTTGAAGAAAAACTTGAACGTTTTGCTGAAAAAATCAGCGATACTCAAATAAACGGCAATGCTGACAACGAAAAAAGGGGTGAAGAAAGACAAGAAAAAAACCAAGGCAAGCCTCTAAAAAGTTTAGAAAGGTTGGTTCAAGAGCTGGAAGATTCGGCTAAAAAACTTGAATCCGCCGCTGAAAAATTAAATAACGCTAAAAAAGAATTCAACGAAGGAAATTTTGATAAAACTATCAAGCAAGCCAACGAAGCATTCAAAAAAGCAGTGGAAGCGGAATAAAAAAGGAGCTGGTAAGCTCCTTAATAATTTTTGTTAGTCAGCAAAGAAACATATTTAAGTATTTCTCTGGTTGTCTTTTGAATCAAATCTTCTAAATCAGGAGAGCCGTCAGGCAAATTTTTTCGGCTGTAAATTCCGGAAGTGTTAAAAATAATATACCGTGCCTTGCCTTTATCAGCTAAAGCTCTGAATCTTTCCTCTTCAAATTCATTATCCGGAGCCAAAAGATAAGGATTATACCAAGACTCGCAGGCAAGAGTGTTCCATTTTCCCTGGTCGTCGGTCACGCCCGGGCCAATCATATACTCGCCTTTTGACAACACTTTCACAGCCTCATCAACATTTAATTCTTCCTTATAAGGGCTGACGGAATCCCGCCTTAACAAAACAATCAGCTTCACCGGAGTTTTAAAAGCCGGCGGCGTTAACAAAGCCGGATTAATCATAACCCTGGAATTGGCAACCCGCTCATAAATTCTTTGACCATTTTCAAGCGGCACATTTTCAGCCGGACTTTGTTCAAAAATCTCAAACTGCCGGCGCATTACCGGATTCCGCAAAACA
>JBBUEA010000093.1:0-1128 GCA_038057035.1 Patescibacteria group bacterium
CGGCGAGCATTCGGTCTTGTCCCCAGCGAAAAAGTTGAAAAGTTTTGAATTGTGGACCTAGGCGGAATCGAACCGCCGTCCCGGCAATGTCCCGATGGCTTTGGTGGACCCGGGGGGAATCGAACCCCCGCCTCCACAATGCGAATGTGGCGTAATGCCACTTTACTACGGGCCCACCAAAGCCATCGCGGATCCACGATTTACATTAAATTTTTGGAATGTTTTATCAAATTTTCAATAGCACTTCTTTTCTTCCAAGATTTAACCTGAGATTCCCTATTTCTAACGTTTTTAAAATCATTAAATTGCTCAATATGCGCTAATTCCCAAGGAATGTATCTTTTTGTTGATTTTACTAATCCTGCATTATGCTGTTTTAACCTAATGTCCGTATCAGCACAACTCCCAAAATAATAAGAGTTATTCAGCTGTGATTTTAAAATATAGAAATAAAACATTCCAAAATTTGTAAATCGGGACGAATGCCGTGTTCTACCACTGAACCATAGGCCCTTTGAAAACTACTTTACCATCAGCTCCAGAAAAAATAAAACAAACCAGCCGAGCATCAGGATAAACCAGCCGATAAGCTGGATAATATCAAAAAGCCGACGCCGAGACAAACTGAAATTTTCAAAAATTATTGAATAAACGTCCTCCAAAGATTCCAATTTATCTTTAACAAGACTGCGCCAATCGTCAAGCCGGAATCTTTCAATCGCCAAATCGTACATTCTCGCCGAATACCATTCTCCAATAAGCTTAATAGCGCGGTCCAAAGCGTTGAACTCCGAAACCGACCTGGAACGGGCCAGAATAATCTCCCGGTACGCCTGCGCCGCCTCGCCGGCTTTAAAAAGAAACCATTTTCTAGTTCCTTTTTCAATCAAACGGGAAATTTTTTGCAAACGATTATCAAGGTCGCGGTCCAAAATGCGATAACGCAAAAGCTGATAATTCGCCAGCTCCAAAAGCTCAATAGCTTCACCGAACTCGCCGTTCGGGTCAAAAAGAAAAGCTCCATCCCAGCTTAATATAGCGAGGTCGTCTTTGGCGTATTTCAACTGAAAAGACAAAGAGTGCTCAACTTCTTTATCGTCAAGTTCCAATTTTTCCGATTTTAAAAGA
>JBBUEA010000094.1:0-1987 GCA_038057035.1 Patescibacteria group bacterium
GATAGTGAATGTCAGTTTTGAGTAATCGCTTATAGTGTCCTTGAACTATCAAGCTGATACAAGCAAAGCCCCCTTTCGGGGGCTTTGTGTTATACCAACTTTACGATTATTGAAATTTTAAAAAATTGACGCATTAAGTGTTTTTTGATAGGTTTAAATTATGAAAGCTTATACTTACAGAATAATTATTGAGCCTGATGGCAAATATTATCATGGCTATGTTCCGGCTTTATCGGGTTGCCATACTTTCGGCAGAACGATTGTTGAAACAAAAAAAAATCTAAGAGAAGCAATAGAAGTTTATTTAGAAAGTTTAATTGACGATGGAGCGAATATTCCCGGAGATTTAAGCTTTGAATCTTTTGAAACGATTTCTTTGAGTCGCCCCCAAAGTTAATGCTTAAATTGCCGGTTGTGAAGTCTAAAGAATTAATCCGAGCCCTTGAACGGCTCGGATTTTATCGTCATCGAAAAAGTCGCGGCAGCCATCTGGTTATGACCCATTTTGACGGCAGGCGAATCATTGTTCCTGTTCATTACGGCAAGGATATTCCAAAAGGCACTTTACAAGGTATTATTAAAGATTTAAATATTAGGCGCGAGGATTTTTTTAGTTTGCTTTAGTATTATCATAATTGAATTTTTGACAAACAATTCTTTGTGATTATAATAATAATTTTTTATTCAATTTCGTATCTTAAGGTCGCGTTTACTGTTATTTCCTGGGAGCCGGGCTCAATCGTCGGCGACGGCAAAGATTTTGCGATTCCTTGTTCCGCGGCCATTCCAAACGATAAAGGAGTTATATAGGGGTATGCGACATTTTCATCTATTGAAAGCAGTCTGCCAAGCCGGAATCCGCCGGCCTTCGCTATTTTCTTTGCTCGTTCTTTCGCTTTTTCAATGGCTTGCTCGCGGGCTTGGTCTTGTAAAACCGTTTGGTCGTCTATTGTGAATGAAAGCTGGGAAACGGAATTGGCGCCGTTTTTAATAACGCCAGCCAGCAAATCGCCGATTTTTGCAAAATCCCTGATTTTTACCAAAACAGTTTGCGTTATAGTATAGCCTGCGATTTCCGCCGGTGGACACGCGGCGACTTCATCTCTGGGACAGCTGAAATATTGATAGCGCGGTTCAAGGTTATAATTTTGGGTTTTAACGTCTTTTTGTTCAACGCCCAGAGATTTAACGAAATCAATCGCCGCGTTAACTTTCTTAGTGTTTTCTTTCATCAGTTCGGCGATATTTGTTCCGCCTTGGGTTATGATGCTGAAAGTGAATTGCGCAACATCAGGCAATGCCGTTATTTTCCCTTCTGCGCTTACGGAAAAACTGCGGAAAGAAGAAGGTTCAATTGACCTAGAATAAGTTTTGATTAAAAACCAGGCGGAGCCGGATAAAACCAATAAAGTTATAATTACGGCAATCCCTAAATAATTTTTTATTTTTTCGCTCATTTTTCAATGATAGCATTTATAATATAATTGGCAACCAATTTCAATGTTTGAGATATTCATAAATAAAAAATCCGAAAATAACGAATGTTCCCAAAACTGTTGTCCAGAATAAATATAAAAGAGCCGAAGTTAGTTTTAAACCCGCTGTTTTTTTTGGTATTAAGGCAATGATTATAGTTATCGCAGTGAAAAGAATCACGCTTAATACGCCCTTTCCAATCCAATGATGATTAAAATTATCTTTGAGCCAGTTTTTAAGAGGCGGCTTCAAGTCGGCGATTACAGTGATAGCGGTAATAAAAATTAAAGTAATAATAGCACTGATAACAAACGCGTTAATTAATTTATTTTTAAATGAGGAATTCATTGCCTTATCGCTCCCGATATTATGATGCCGGAAAGCGCTATGGCTGTTCCGATAACAGCAATAACGGCATTAATAAATAAAAGGCCCTTTTTTAACTTCGCGTCAGTTGCAATTGTTTGTCCAAAAAACCATAAAACGATAAAGCTTATTGCGGCAAGAAACG
>JBBUEA010000095.1:0-7529 GCA_038057035.1 Patescibacteria group bacterium
CTAATAGTTCATATCCGGGAGGTACTCAGGCGGGCGCTGGCAATGGCAGTTTTGGCTTTTTCTATTGCCCTAACAATAGCCACATTTTCCACTTCCTGATTTTCTTTACCAAGATATTTCTGGCCAAGCGCTATAACCCGAGCACTGAAATTACCCAAACCATTGGCCAAATCGCCGTTATAACGGTCTTCAAATTTCTGACAGCTGAAATCTCCGTCTTCAGTTGATGGAATTTCACGGAGCAAAAAATAACGCGCCGCGTCAACGCCGTATTTATTCACCAGCTCAACCGGGTCAATAATATTGCCGATTGTTTTGGACATTTTTTGGCCGTTAACCGTAATATGGCCGTGAACAAAAAGCTCTTTGGGCAAATCCAAACCGGCGGATAAAAGCATTGCCGGCCAGATTGCCGCGTGAAAACGAAGAATATCCTTGCCGATAAGATGAATGTCAGCAGGCCACCATTTTGAAAAGCTGGAAGCTTTTTCCCCATAGCCAATGGCGGAAATATAATTAACAAGCGCGTCGCACCAAACATACATAGTTGAATTTGAATCATTCGGAACCGGAACCCCCCAAGATAAATCTTTCCTCGGCCTTGAAAAACTGACATCTTCCAAGCCGGATTCTATAAGGCTAAGAATTTCGTTTTTTCGGGTCTCGGGTATAATTTTTAATTCATCGCTTTTGATAATTTTCCCGATTTTTTGCGAATATCGCGACAGCCGGAAAAACCAATTTTCTTCTTCAATGATTTCCGGCGCAGTTTGATGGTCAATGCATTTTTCTTCAACTAAATCTTTTTCTGTAATAAAAGCTTCATGGCCGACGCAATAAAGACCGCGGTATTTTTTCCTGTAAAGGTCGCCGGCTTCAAAAAGTTTAAGCCAGATTTTTTGCGCCGCGGGCCAATGACGCTGTTGGTCGCTGGTTCGGATAAAATCGTCAAAAGACAAATTAAGCAGATTTTTTAAAGCGTAAAACTTGGCGTAATTTTCATCAACCAGTTCTTGCGGGGTTTTGCCGGCTTTTTCCGCGGCTTTAACGTTTTTCGCGCCGTGCTCGTCCGTGCCGGTTAAAAAAAACACGCTGTCGTTTTTTTGCCGGCGATAGCGCGCTAAAACATCTGCCTGAATTTTTTCCAAAGCATGGCCGATATGGGGAGCGCCATTCGCGTAATCAATGGCCGTGGTAATGTAAAACTTTCCCATTAAAGATGAAGATTGGGCTGCTGGGATTTTCTCCTTGACCAGTTTTCTATTATTTCCTGAGCAAGCACCGCGGCCGGAACAGCCAATACCAAACCGAGAAAACCAATGAGCTTACTGCCAATCAGCATGGAAATAATAACAATTACCGGGTTCAAACCGACTGCCCTGGACATCACCGTTGGAATCAATAAATGGCTTTCAAGTTGTTGAATAACTATAAAAGTAAGAATTGTATAAACAGCAAGCATGGGAGAATCGGAAAAGGCCGTTAAAGCCGCGGCTGTGCCGGCGAAAATCGGGCCGATAAACGGAAAAAGTTCCAAAATCGCGGCTACAAAACCTAAAGCCAGGCTGTATTTCACTCCCAAAAACCAAAGCGATATTGATACCATCAGTCCTATCATCAAACTTAAAAAAATCTGCGCCTGAAGCCAACGGCCGATCTTTTTCTTAACGCGGTTATAAATATCAACCGCGACTTCTTCAAACCGCTGAGGCAAAACCGCCTTTAAAAAATCCTCAACTCCGTTTTTTTGAAGCGTCAAATAAAAAGTGATGATAACGCCGATTATTACCAAAACCGCGTTGCCAATAAAGCCGGTAGCGAAGTCAAACAACGACGCGTCTTGGGCCGCAACGAATTTAAAAACGGTTTCAGCGCTTAAATTTATCTGGCTCAAAATATTTTTCGGAATTCCCAGACCAAACAGCTCGGAAGTAATTTTGTTAAGACTGCCGGCCATCTGGCTGAATTCATAAATAAAAATAGGCGCTAAAACATAAATAGCCAAACCTAAAATAAGGAAAAAAACGAGGAAAACAGCCAAGGTTCCGATTATCCGATAAACTCTTTTACGTTCCAAAAAACTTACAAACGGGTCAAGCGCCGAAGAAAAAATTATGGCCGCGGCTAGCACCAGCAAAATATCGCTCGCCAAATACAAAATAACCGCGAAAATGGAAAAAATAAAAATACGCCAAAGACTGGCCCAAGTTATTTCAAAAAAAAATCTATCACTCACAGCTTCAATATATCACTAAAATTCTTGTCTTTAAAGGGTCCGATTAAAGCAAGATTAAGCTTTTCGTTTTTAAAAATATCCCGGGCAACCGCCTGTATCTCTTCGGCGCTTACCGATTGGATTTTTTCCAGCAAGTCTTCAAGCGAGGAAATTTCCCGTTTTATGATTTCCTGGCCGCCGTAAAAAGACGCTATTTCATCCGAAGTTTCAAAATTAAGCGCCAAACTGCCGCTTAAATGGTCTTTGGAACGCCGCAATTCTTTCGGACTTACGCCTTTTTCTTTAATATCAATAAATTCTTCCAAGACGGCTTTAACCACTGCGTCTATTTTTTTATGGTCAACGCCAGCGTTGACAGCCAAAAAACCATGGTCGCTGAAAAAGTCGGAAGAGGCGCTAATATAGTAAGCCGCGCCCATTTCAGTCCTTACTTTTTGGAAAAGCCGCGAACTCATTGAACCGCCAAGAATATCCCCCAATACCTGCAAAGCAAACCTGCGGTCGTCAAAAATATCAAAAGCCCTCGCTCCAAGAACAAGATGAGATTGGTCTGATTCTTTAAACTGGACTAAAGCCGCCGGTTTGGCCTGGTTTTCAATTGTTTTTATTTTTTGAGATTTAACGCCGGTTTTAATATCTGAAAAATAAGTTTTAATTTTGGCTAAAGTTTCAGCTTCGTCAAACGCTCCGGCGACGACAACCAACGTGGAGTTAGCAAGATAATGGGTGTCGCGATATTTTAAAAAATCGTCTCTTTTTAAAACATTGATCACTTCCTTGCTGCCGCCGATGTCCCAGCCCGCAGGCTGATCGCCGTAAAGAACATTCATAAAAAGGTCAACAACATGGCGGGCCGGCGTGTCCCTGTACATATTAAGCTCTTCAATAATCACGCCCCGCTCTTTATCAATTTCTTCCAATCCGAATACCGGGTTTAAATACATATCCGAAACAATATCCAAAGATTTTTCCAAATTTTTGGCATTGGCTTTTATCCAATAACCCGTATATTCCTGCGCCGTGAAAGCGTTAGATTCAGCGCCAAGGCTGTCAAGCTCGCTGCCAATATCAATCTGGCGCGGACGTTTCTTCGTGCCTTGAAAACACATATGCTCCAAAAAATGGGAAAGACCGTTGATTTCTTTAGTTTCATATTTTGAGCCCGCTTCAACCAAAACCAAAACCGTGGCCGCCAAGCTTGTCGGTTGCGGCGCCAAAATTATCCTCAAGCCGTTGTCTAAAGTGTATTTTTTAAAAGCTTGCATAATCACTTCGTTCAAACTTAAAATTTAAAACGAAAAATTCAAAACTGAATGTTATTTACCAAAATTCTCTTTCAGGAATTTTGGTAAAATTTTTTAAGTTTTGACTTGTTGTTTTGCATTTTTCATTTTACGCTTTACATTTTATTGTTATTCATATTATTCACGATTACTCTATCTTAACACTGAAATAGTCTTTCAACCCGGCAATACCGACCCGTTTCTGTTTCATTGTGTCGCGGTCTCTGACAGTAACGTCTTTTTTGTCCAAACTGTCAAAATCAACGGTTGCGCAAAAAGGCGTGCCGATTTCATCCTGACTGCGGTATCTTTTTCCTATATTGCCGCGGTCATCCCAGGCAACCATAAAATTTTCCTTTAAATCAAGATAAATCTTTTTCGCCAAATCAACAAGCGGCTTTTTATTCGCCAATAGCGGAAAAACCGCTATTTTATAAGGCGCCAGCTTATGATTAAGCCGCAGGACGATTCTTTGTTCAGCGCCGACTTTTTCTTCATCATAAGCGTCAATCATAAAAAAAAGAGCTGCCCGGTCAACGCCTCCGGAAGTTTCAATAATCCAGGGCAGATATTTTTTTCCGCTTTTATCGTCGGTATAAACCAAATCTTTGCCGGAAAACTCCTGATGCCGGCGCAAATCCCAATCGCCGCGATTGTGAATGCCTTCAAGCTCTTTCCAGCCTTCAAAAGGAGCGGCGTATTCAATATCCCACGCGGCTTTGGCATAATGGGCTTTTTCATCAGCGGCGTGTTCGCGAAACCGCAAGTTTTTCTTATTAAGCCCTAAATTTAAATACCACTTCATTCTTTCTTCTTTCCAATATTTAAACCATTTAGCGGCGTCGCGACTGTTCGGTTTAATATAAAATTGCAATTCCATTTGTTCAAACTCGCGGGACCTGAAAGTAAAATTCCCGGGAGTAATTTCATTCCTGAAAGTTTTGCCGATTTGCGCGATTCCAAAAGGGATTTTCAGCCGGGTGGAATCCAAAACATTTTTAAAATTCACATGAACGCCCTGGGTTATTTCCCCCCTTAAATAAACTTTTTGCCTGGCGTTTTCAACAACGCCAAGCATCGCCTCAACCAGCAAGTTAAACTGTTTCGGCTCGCTTAATTCGCCGCCGCAATCAGGACATTGATTGTTTTTTCCACTTGACCCGGAGCCCTCTTTAACTGGCAAAGAATCAGCCTTAAACCGATGATGACAAGCCAGGCATTCAACCAAAGGGTCGGAAAAAGCGCCGACATGGCCGGAAGCTTCCCAGACTTTCGGCGCCATTAAAATCGCCGCGTCAATTCCCACGACATCTTCGCGCCGTTCAACCATACTGCGCCAAAAAGCGTTTTTAATATTCCGTTTCAATTCAACGCCAAGAGGTCCGTAATCCCAGGTTCCGGTTAAACCGCCGTAAATCTCCGAACCGGGGAAAATAAAACCGCGCCTTTTGGCCAAACTGACGATTTTTTCCATTAAATTTTCCATATGGCTTTTAGCTTTCAACTTATTACTGCTCAACCCTGCCCCCTGATTGACTAACGGTCAAGTCATCGGGCAAAGCGGTGGTTACCTCCTTAGCAAAAGTCTGAAATTCCACATTAACAAAAAAATCAAAAGCTTTCATATCAGTTTGCTTTATAAGCGGCTGGGCATTGCCAAGATGCAAAAGCGAAGGAACGGCTTCTATTTGAAAAATCGCTTCCGCCGGCTCGCTGATAACTCCTTTAGTGGCCGGCAAATCGCTTATTGTCCAGATAATTTCTCCGGTTCGTTCGTTGAAAACCGGTAAAGACCCAGTGTTGCTTTTTACTATTTTGGCCCAGCTTACGCCCGGCTCCAAAAAAGACCTTACCTCAATATTCTTTATATCGGTAGAGTAATTCGTTATGACCCAATGAACCGTATATTGAGTAGGCTGATTAACTTTCGGCGGGAACAGGCCTTTGTTTAAAATTCCTGATTCTGCGTCGCGAAAATAAACCTTGCTTTGGATTGAGACGCGGCCGGCGATTTTTGTCTGAATTTCGGCCAAACTCAAAGTTTTCTGACTGGCAAGATTATAAGGCGTAGTCGGAGACTCAAAATCAACAGACAGCTTAACAATAAAATTTTTATCGCCAAGCCGTTTTATCGGAAAATCATCTTTAAGTTTTACGCCAAAACTCAAAGAACCGGAATTGCCGGCCGGCACCAAAGCCAATTCCGGATTACTGGGCGTATTCCAGGTCAAAGTATCGGTGATGGAATTAAAATAACCGTTAGTTGAAAGACTAAGAGGGTCAAACATTTCGCCGACCAGCTTGGCCCGCACAATCACCCCGGCCAAACCAACACCGGAATTATTGTGATAATTAATAACATACGTCAAATTATCTCCGGCTTTGGCTATATAATCCTTGCCGCCGTTAACAAAAATATCAAGTTCAACCGGAGAAGCGGAAATAGCTAGGCTGGCCGAACGCTCGTTAATAACATAAACCCTGCCAAGAAGGCTCATGCTTAATTTGCCGCCGATGCTGAAAAACGAATTGCTTGGGCCGGCCACCTGGCCTTTAATAACAAACTCGCTTTCTGAACCCTTGTTAAGGTCGCCTAAAATCCAAACATTATTGGCGCTTGAAGGCTTAAGAGACGCTTCTTGAAAAGTGAAATTCGCCGGATAATCAAGCTGGAGCTTTAATCCAGAAAAATCAATCTGCGAAACATTCTGATATTTTACCTTAATCTCAAATTGCTCTCCGCTTAAAACCTTTGTCGGCATAATAAGGTCAAGCAAAACCCCGGGCTCTTTAACACCGACATTCAATTCTCCATTCGCTTCAAAACGGGACCCGCCGGAAAAAAGCTGGTAAGACAAGTTGGCGGAAAATCTTTTAGCGATGTTTACTCCGCGGGTAAAAAGAACGCGGTAACTCTCCTGGGAAACACTGCCGCTGCCAAAATCGCCGATTTCTTTACTGAAAACAGCCTGGTTTTCCGAACCCCCGAGCAAAGTCGCGCCTTCAGGCAATTCCAGGCTTAAATTTCCGTTTTTTATGATATTGCCGGAATTATTGGAATAATTTACGGTAATAATAAAAGGCACGCCGATTTGCGCGGCAACCGGACCCTGAATCTCTACAACAACGCCCTGGCTTGAAAAATATTGGTAAGCCAAAAAACCCATCACGGCTATCACCCCTATAAGCACTAAAATAAGCAGCCAAAAAACCAGCTTTCCCCAAGACGCTACTATTTTAAAAAAAGGCGTTTTTCTCTGCCTGGAAATAGAGCTTGACTCCTGCCAGTATTCCGATAATTTTTCTTCAATCCGGCTGTTTTTTTTGTTTTTTTCGCTTAGTTCCGGCTTTAAATCTTCGTCCTTTTGCCTGTACAGCTCTCTCTCTAAATCTTTTAATGCCATTAAATAATTATAGCCGCTTATACTGCATTTGAAAATCGCCCCACCTGCTCATCCGCAAACAAACCGCCGGTAACTTCCTGAAAAGACTTATAAGAAATATTCCCTGTTGCCAAAGAGTTTTTCAGCCAGCGCCATAATTCAAGGTCGCGCTCGCCTTCAAAAACGAATTTTCTGAATAAATCAATCAGGCGCAGGCCCTCCTCAAAAGAACGCGAAGATGAACGGAGCTGTTCAAAACGGCTAATGGTTAAAGCGTCGGCCACAAGAAAGCTGTTTTTTTCAATCAGCCTGATTTTAGATAAAGTAAGAGGCTCCAAATGACCGGCCAGCTTTGAGGTCGGTTTTTTTAAACTAATTGCTTTGGCTTTAAGCCGGCCGAAATTCTCTGTGTAAAAATCAAGCAAAACGTCCAAGTCTCCAACTTGCTCCTGTCCTAAAACAATAGCGTCAGTCAAATATTCCTGCATTTTCATAATTATATCATTCCGGCTATTATTTAATTTACTAAAAATGCGCAAAATAGTCCCGTAATTACGGGACTATTTTGTTTGGGTGCGCGGGAGAGGACTCGAACCTCCACGTCCTTACGGACACCAGCACCTCAAG
>JBBUEA010000096.1:0-1948 GCA_038057035.1 Patescibacteria group bacterium
GGAGAATCTTTTACTTTTATTTTTAATCATGCCGGTTCGTGGAATTATCATGACCATTTGAATCCGTCAAAAACCGGAGCGGTTGAAGTTATAGAATGATTGAAGGAATTCGCAAAAGTTTTTTAAGTTTTTTTAAGGAAAAAGCGCATGCGGTTATTCCGTCTTCTTCGTCCCAGTAGTAGAACAAAGTTCACTACGGGACTTCGCTTATGAAATCAGAAGAAATTAGAAAATCATTTTTAATTTTTTTAGCCAAAAAGGGACATGTTATAGTTCCTTCAAGCTCGCTTATTCCGGATGACCCGTCCGTGCTTTTGACAACCGCCGGAATGCAGCAGTTTAAACGTTATTATACCGGCGAGCTTGACGCGCAAAAAGATTTCGGCGCAAAAAACGCCGTTTCTATCCAAAAATGCTTTCGCACCAGCGATATTGAAGAAGTCGGGGATAAGACCCACCTTACTTTTTTTGAAATGCTCGGCAATTTTTCTTTCGGCGGCTATTTTAAGCGCGAGAGCATTTTATGGGCTTATGAATATTTGACGAAAGTATCTGGCATTGCCGAAAACAGGATTACTGTTTCTGTTTTTGCCGGAGACCCTTCGTCCGGCTCAGGGCAAGCCGTTTCGAAAGATAAAGAATCTTTTAATGTTTGGCATAAGGAAGTGGGACTTCCTAAGGAGAAAATCAAGGCAATGGGCCGGGCCGATAATTTTTGGGGACCTACCGGTAATGAGGGACCTTGCGGCCCGACAACGGAAATTTATGTTGACGGCATTGAAATTTGGAATCTTGTGTTTAACGAATACTATTGCGAATCAAGCGGCGAATTTAAAAAGCTGGCTGTAGCCGGCGTTGATACGGGAATGGGACTTGAACGTTTGGCTTCGGTTCTTCAGGGAACGGACAATGTTTTTGAAACAGACGCGCTGCATCCTTTAATTTCAAAAGTTTTTGAAATGGCGCCCGGAATTAGTGAACGGCTGGCGTGGATTTTTGCCGACCATCTTAGAGCAATCGCTTTTTTGATTGGAGACGGTTTGCGTCCAAACAATAAAGAAGCCGGTTATATTTTGAGACGTTTAATCAGACGTTTGCTTGCTTACGCGGCAAAAGAAAAACTTGATGAAAAGATTTTTTCCGCGGCTTTTGAAGTTGTAGCCCAAAAATACGGAAATTTTTATAAGGAGGCGCGAAATACAAGCGGCATTACAAATGTTTTTAACGAAGAAAATTTTCTTTTTAAAAAAGCTTTGGCCGCCGGAATAAAAGAAATGGAAAATTATAAAGAAATCAACGCGAAAACAGCTTTTTATCTTTATGAAACTTTTGGCTTTCCTTTTGAGTTAATAAAGGAAATTGTTTTGCCAGCGGCCGTAAAAAATCTTCATTATGAGGATTTTAAAAAAGAATTTGAAAAGCATAAGGAAATTTCCCGGGCCGGCGTTGAAAAAAAGTTTGGCGGCCATGGTCTTATTTTAAACACCGGCGAATTAAAAGCCGGCAATGAAGAAGAATTGCAAAAAGTTATCCGTCTTCACACCGCCACTCATCTTTTGCATCAGGCTTTGCGCGATGTTCTGGGGAATGAAGTTAAGCAGGCAGGTTCCGACATAACAGCCGAGCGGACTCGTTTTGATTTTTCTTTCAGTCGCAAACTTACCGCTGAAGAAATAAAAAAAATAGAAGAATTGGTGAATCGTAGGATAAAAGAAGATTTACAGGTTTCTTTTCAGGAAATGACTAAAACCGAAGCCGAGAAAACCGGAGCTTTGCATTTTTTTAAACTGAAATATCCGGAAAAAGTTAAAGTTTATTTTGCCGCGCCTTCCGGAAAAGGAATAAATGAAGCTTATAGCAGGGAATTTTGCGGCGGCCCGCATGTTAGTCATTCGTTAGAAATTGGAGAATTTAAAATTATCAAAGAAGAAGCTGTTGGCGCCGGAGT
>JBBUEA010000097.1:0-3150 GCA_038057035.1 Patescibacteria group bacterium
AGCTCTTTGCCGATTTTTTTTAACGTCAAAGAAGTGGCGATTTTGGAATTTGTTTCCAATATCGCGATTTTCGGCGTTATTTTACTGCTTTTTTTCTTTGCGTGGGGAAGGCCTTTTAACGCCGCTTTTTTCCAGCCAACCAGCTTTGTTAATTTTTTTCTTCCGTTCGGCGCGATTTTTTTCTCTTTAGCCGGTCGGAGCGCCATACCTGAAATAATAGATTATTTCCGCGACGGCAACCATTTTTCTTTGCGCCAATCAATTATTTGGGGCACGGCTGTTTCGGCGATTATATATGTTATTTTTATTTACGCTGTTTTGGTTTTAAGCGGCGCGGTAAGCGAAGACGCCATTGCCGGCCTTGCGGGTTTGCCTTATTCTTTGCTTTTATCGTTGGCGGTTTTGGCGCTTATCAATCTTTGGAATTCTTATATTGTTATAGGTATTGACGTGAAAGAGAGTTTAAGAATGGATATTGGTTTGAAATCATGGCAGGCGGGGTTTGTTGTTGTTGCGGCGCCGCTGGCGGTATATTTCGCTGGATTTCAAGATTTTATGCCGTTGATTAATTTTACTGGCGGATTGTTTTTAGGGCTGGAAGGGATTTTAATTGTTTTAATGTGGCAGAAGCTGAAAAACGCGCCGTTTTTCGGTTTTAAAACAGCGCCGCTTTTGGCTGTTTTTAGTTTGGCGATTGCCTATCAGGTTATTGCATTGTTTATTTAATGCTCAAAATATTATTTTGGCTTTTTTTAATTTCAATTCCTTTTGGTTTCAGAATTTTGCTTTATCAATTTACGCCCGGTTTTCATGAATACGAATCTATTTTTTTGTACGCCAGCGATTTCTTCCTGCTGCTTGCGGTTTTCCTAATTTTTACGAAGTTTCGTTTCGTAAACTTTACGAGGCTAAGCCTCGTAAAGTTGAGTTTAGCGGTTTTTTTGATTCTGGCCGGATTTTCGGTTTTTTCAGCCGGTTACAAATTGCTGGCTTTTTATAATTTTGTTCGGCTGGCTTTTCTGGCGGCCATGGCTTTGGCGATTGGGAAATTATTAGAAAAAGGATTTTTAAAATTGGAAAAAATTTTAGCTGTTATTGCCGGATTGGCGGTAGTTGAATCTTTAATCGGCGCGGCTCAATTTTATTATCAAAAAAGCTTAGGCTTACGGTTTTTAGGTGAATCTTTCTTAGGGCCGGCTGTAAAGGGCGTTGCTAAAATAGATGTTGAGGGCGGACATTTTTTGCGGGCCTACGGCACTTTTCCCCACCCCAATATTTTAGCGGCTTTTTTATTACTGGGATTATTTGCTCTGTATTATTTTTGGCTGAACCGGCCGATTAAGGGACGGCCTTTTTCGGCGTTAAAACAGCTTTTTTTCGGCGATTTACTTATAGCTTTCGGTTTATTCGCGATTTTGCTGGGGCTTGTTTTAACTTTTTCGCGCGCCGGCTGGCTGATTGCGGGGCTTTTATCCGTCGCGTTTATCATTTATTTAGGGATTGATAAAAATTATAGAAAGCAAGGATTGCGTCTTTTTATGTTATTATTCGCTATTTGTTATATGCTATATGCTATTTTCGGCTGGGCGATTGCGCCGCGCGTTCAAATTAGTTTCGGCGAGTCGGCGGTTAGCCAACGGTTGACTTATAATCAATTGGGATTTGATTTAATAAAAAATCATCCTGTTGGCATCGGCATAGGCAATCAAACAATTTTTGCGGTTGAAAATAATTTTTACCAAAATATTGGAATGAATGAGTCGTGGCAATGGCAGCCGATACACAATATTTATTTATTGATAGCTTCTGAAATTAGCATCATGGGATTGGCAGTTTTTTTAATGTTTATCGCTTCGTTAATATTTAGAAAATTTAAAACTCAAAATTCAAAATTATTTAACTTTTTAAATTTAGATTTCGGCATTCCTTTTATAATGCTAGTATCTTTGCTGTTATTTGGTTTTTTTGATCATTTTCTTTGGACGCTTCAGCCGGGCAGGTTGATGTTTTGGCTGGTTATTGGTTTAATGATTTAATGTTGCTTTCCCGCGACGTTATCTTAAAACATTTTCAAGAAGGAAATATTATTATTGAGCCGTTTGATGAAAAGAAGCTGAAAACCACCAGTTATGACGTTTCTTTAGGCAAGTGGTTTTGGCGCGAAGGTCATCCCGAAGGACGGGCAACTATTCATAATATTTATGATAAAGATTCAACCCGGCGCATTTGGCAGGGACCTTATGAGGCTGAAACAGCGGGAGCTATAAACCAGCGACTTGACTGCCAATTAAACAATATTAAGCCCGCCGACCAGGTTATACTTTTAAAACCCGGGGAAACCATTCTGGCGCACACCGAGGAATTTATCGGTGGACGCAATAAAATCGTGGCTAAAATGTACGCCCGGTCTTCGCTTGGCCGGAATTTTATTGAAGTTTGCAAAGATGCCGGCTGGGGAGATGTTGGTTATTTTAATCGCTGGACAATGGAGGTTACAAATAATTCCCAGTATTTTACCATTCCTTTGGTTGTTGGCCGTCGAATCAGCCAGATAGTTTTTTATGAGGTTCAGCCGTTAAAAAATTCTCCTGATTATGTGGGGGAAGGCGGCAAGTATCAAGCGTCGTCGGAATTGGCGGAGCTGAAAAAGAATTGGCATCCGGGGCAAATGATTCCGCAAATGCACTTGGACTGGGAGGTTAAGCAAGGCTGAACGTTATACGGAGCCCTCGTAGTTGAATGGATACAATATCTCCCTCTTCACCCCTCACCTTTACGTCCCTATAGCTCAATGGATAGAGTGTGGGCCTCCGAAGCCCAAGATGCAGGTTCGATTCCTGTTGGGGACACAAAAAGGTGAGGGGCGGGGGAGGAGGTACAGGTTCGATTCCTGTCGAGGGCATATGAACATTGTCAAAAAAATATTTTTTTGATATTTTAATTATTAACGCCGAGGTAGCCTGCCTGCCGGTAGGCAGGCTCAGTGGGTTGAAAGCAAACAGCTTTGCTTTCAACGGGCGATTACAATGATATATAGTTAATCGCCCGGGAATGAGCGTTGTTTAATTCGTAGAAGTAACGCCGAGGTAGCTCAATGGTAGAGCGCTACCCTGAAGAGGTAGGCGTCGGGAGTTCGATTCTCCCCCTCGG
>JBBUEA010000098.1:0-3720 GCA_038057035.1 Patescibacteria group bacterium
CGGAACATGTCAATATTGGTATTTTTTGTAAGAAAAATATAATTAAATTACTTACACTGATACTAAACAAATAATTTATGGTAAAGGTATTCAATTTTGAAAAATTTAAACAAGAGAAAGAAAACGCTGAAATACGGGAAGAAGAAGATAAAAAGGTAATAGAAAGGCTAGAACAAAGAGAAAGAGAAAAAGTTTCGGTAAATATAAAAATAAACAGCATTTCCGGCGCCAATTTTTTAAAGCTGAAAAGTTTTTTAAAAGAACTTGGAGATGTTGATTATGAAGTAAAAGATTTGAACTTAATTGAGGGTGGTGATTAAAAATAATCAATATGAAATTTACTGCCGATTTTCATATTCATTCCAAATACTCGCGCGCGGTTTCACGGGATATGGTATTGGAAGAGCTTGACCGGTGGGCCGGCCATAAAGGCCTTGATGTGATGGGAACCGGCGATTTCACCCATCCGGCTTGGTCTAAAGAAATAAAAGAAAAACTAGAGCCGGCGGAGCAGGGTCTTTTTAAGTTGAAAAAGAAATACAAGCGTGAAACTTGGCGCGGCGATTTTGCCGACACCCGGTTTATTTTAACAGTTGAAATTTCCGGCATTTATTCGCGCAACGGCAAAGTGCGCAGAATTCATAATTTGGTTTTCGCGCCGGACATTGAAACTGTTGAAAAAATAAATACCCAACTCGGCTTTATAGGCAATATCGCTTCCGACGGCCGGCCCATTCTCGGACTTGATTCCGAAGAACTGGCAAAAATAGTTTTTAATATTAATCGGGATGCCGTTATTATTCCGGCCCACGCCTGGACTCCCTGGTTCAGCATCTTTGGTTCAATGTCCGGATTTGATTCCATTGAAGAATGTTTCGGTAAATACGCTAAAAATATTTTCGCGATTGAAACCGGCCTTTCCAGCGACCCGTCGATGAACTGGCGGTGGTCAAAGCTGGACAACATAGCCCTTATTTCTAATTCCGATTCCCACAGCCTTCGGCGCATCGGCCGGGAAGCGAATTTTTTTAACGCTGATTTGTCATATCAGGGGATAATTTCCGCGATTAAAGCCAATAAGCCCGGTAAGTTTTTAATGACAGCGGAATTTTTTCCGGAAGAAGGTAAATATCATTTTGACGGACATCGGGTTTGCGCCGTTTCTTTTTCTCCGGCTGAAACTAAAAGACATAAAAATATCTGTCCTGAATGCGGCAAGACTTTGACGATTGGGGTAATGAATCGTGTGAATGCTTTGGCCGATAGGCCGGCCGGCAAGCCGCAAAATTATAAAAGCTCCGGCCGCGTGCCTTACAAAAATATAGTGCCGCTTGATGAAATAATAGCTGAAACTTTGGGTGTGGGCGTTCAGAGTAAAAAAGTCAAAGCTGAATACGAGAGATTGATAAAGAATTTAGGCGGCGAGTTGAAGATTATGCTGGATTTAGACGAAAAGACAATTAAAAAAGTCGCTTCCCCGCTGGTTGCCGAGGGTATTAAAAAAGTCAGAGCCGGAAAAGTAAGAGTTGACCCAGGCTACGACGGCGAATACGGCAAAATCCATATTTTCGGAAAAAATAAAACATAAAAAGAAATTTCTTCACAGAAGGCTTTATTTTGAATTTTTTCGGGATGTTCTTTTGTATGCAGCCCAGATATGCATTTTTGAGATGGGCTCGTATTAAGCTATAATAAAACCACATGAACTTTTTTATAATTTATCTGGCTGAACGGGCTTTGCATCGTATTTTTGAATTTTTTCGGCATTGGTATGTCCGCGGGTTTTTGAATTTCAGCTACAAAGCAATTGAGGTGCTGGAAGGTCTTGACCAGACTTTTGCCCTGAAAATTACAATCCGCAATTTTTTCTCGCCGCTGTTCGGCGATTACACTATTCTTGGCCGGATTCTTGGTTTTATTTTCAGGAGCGGCCGAATGATTATCGGTTTAATCGTTTATTCAATCGTAATATTATTTTTCATCGTTGCTTTTTCTTTCTGGGTGTTCATTCCGGTCTATGTCGTTTTTAGGATTTTTTATTTTTGATGGCGGATGAACAAGGCGGAAAAAATTTTTATTTTAAAGAACCGCGTCTTCACTTTACGGTTTTCGGCCGGTTTTTGGTGCGGCTTATAACTCAAGCGTTTTATGGATTTTTAGCAGTCGGGACTTTCAGCCTCCTGCTTTTTTATTTTAAAGAACGGAATCAGCTTTTTTGGGCGGGGATTATTTTGTTTCTTTTTTTGGCTGATAGGTTTTTTGATTACAAAAAGGCAGATTATTCTTTGCATGAATTGAACGCTCGCGGCAGGAACTTGGCTTATTTTTTAAGTCCGGCAAGCTACGGTTCGCTTGAATACGCTTATGAGCGGGCTTTGATTGCCGGCGGCAGTTTTCATCTTTATCTTTTAAAAGACCTTTTAAGGCAAAAAGATATCAGGGAAGCTTTTGTCAGGCTTGATGTTAAAGTTGACGAAGCGGCGCAGAAGCTTGATGAACGATTGGAAAAATCACTGGCGCAAAGAGAGCAAAAAGAACAAATTTTTCAAAAAATAGAATTGCTGGTCTTCGCGGCTTACGAAGAAGCTGTGAATAACGCTGAAGAATTTATTGAGCCGCGCAATCTGCTGGTGGCGGCCGCGCCGCAGGATAAAGATATTATCGGAATTTTTGATTTGTTTTCTTTAAAAGCCGCTGATTTGCGCGAAGCGGTTATTTTCGGCAAGTACCGCGCCAATCTTTCTTTTACCCGCCTGCCGTCGGAATTAAGCGGTTTTGTGCGCAGACCCCGCGGCCGGAAAAGAATAATGAATCGTTCTTGGACAGCGCGGCCGACGCCAACGCTTGACCGTTACAGCGTTGACCTTACTTCGCTTGCCAGAATGGACCAAATCGGTTTTATGATCGGGCATGACGATGAATACAAGCAGATGATTAACGCTTTAAGCAGGCCTTTTAAGCCGAACGCTTTGCTGGTCGGCGAGCCGGGCATCGGCAAAGGCACGATTGTCGGCAATCTTGCTCGGCATATTGTTAAAGATGAAGTGCCGGCGCCGCTTTTTGATAAACGTTTGGTTGAGCTGGAAATCGGGAGTTTGGTTTCAGGCGCCGCGGCCGATGAACTTTCAGGCCGTGTTAAAAAAATAGTTGATGAAATTCTTTTGGCAAATAATGTGATTGTTTATATGCCGGACATTGATAATTTGGTTAAAACTTCCGGCGCCGGTTTTTTAAGCGCGGCCGACCTTTTATTGCCGGAAATAAAAGCCGGCAGTTTTCCCGTAATCGGAGCGACTTACCCGCGGGAATTTAAACAGCTGATTGAGCCGCAAAGCGATTTTGCCGGCGCTTTTGAAATCATCCGGGTTGAAGAAATTACCGAAGCCGACGCGACGCGATTACTGGTTTATGACAGTTTGATTTTGGAAAAACAATTTAGGGTTTTCATTACTTTCGGAGCGGTTCGTCAGGCGGTTGTTTTGGCGCAGAAATTTTTCCGCGTAAAACCGCTTCCGGCCAGCGCCGAAGATTTATTAAAAGAAGCTTTAGCCGAAGCTCAAAGCAGAAAACTGAAATCTCTCGGACCGGATTTGATTATTGAGGTGGCGGAGCGGCGCACCAAAGTGCCTATTCAAAGAGCCGGAGACAAAGAAGCGGAAACTCTTTTGAATATGGAAAAAATTATCCATCGCCGGCTGATTAATCAGGAAGAAGCCGTAA
>JBBUEA010000099.1:0-4148 GCA_038057035.1 Patescibacteria group bacterium
AAAAGATGGGGACTCTTTATTTTTGTTGTTTGTGTTAATCAACAAAAAAGAGAAGAGTATCTTCAATTGGTAAAAAATCGTATTAAACATTTAAATGTAATTATAAAAAATCCGGATGTTGCTAAAATTGCCCTTACAATGTTATATATTGGAGAAGGAACAAAATCTCATAAAGGTTCCTTAATTTTTGGAAATTCAGATCCTAAAACAATAAATTTATTTTTGAGATTGCTTAGATTTTGCTATCACATTGATGAAAATAAATTTCGCTGTACCCTTCAGTGCAGAGCTGACCAAAATATAAAAGCTTTAGAAAAATTCTGGTCTCAAACAACGGGGGTGCCATTACGGCAATTTTATAAAGCACGTATTGACCCCAGAACAATAGGAATACCTTCTAAAAAACCAGACTATAAAGGAGTTTGCAGAATAGATTACTTTTCCGCAGATATATTCAATGAAATTATGAAAATTACGGAAATAATTTAAGATTATAAATGGGCCTATAGTATAGTGGCAACACGCGACTATGGCATAGTCGAGTCCGGGGTTCAATTCCCCGTAGGTCCACCAATCCAAACAATAATCTCCCTTTAAGGGAGATTATTGTTTGAGTATTTTTTTAAACGGCTGGATTTTTTATTAAAACCTGCTAATCTAAAAACAGAACTTAGCAATATAACAAAACAGGGGGGTAAGTAATGGAAGTTAAAGAAAAATGGCTGGATGGCTGGGTTTTAAACATAGACCAAAATCAAACTTTAATAAAAAGGTATGATGCGCAATGCCATACAATGAAATTATTCGGCCGCAAGCTTTTTGAAATGGGCGCAGTTTTCAAGCAAGGCGGTAATTTCGCTATCCGCGACCAGGACAATCCCAGTGTATTTATAGTAACTGCCCACGGCTCAAACAAGGGCTGGTTTAAACAATCCGATTTTCTTATTATCCGTTCTATTAACTGGCAAGAAAGAAAAATTTTTGCTGACGCTTTTGGCGAAAATTCCTTGCCCTCAACCGACGTTTTACTTATAGGCCAGGCGTTTATTGCCAACCCGGAACTCAATGCCTGGGTGCATTTTCATAAAGCTATAAAAACCCCGCATGAAATAAGAATGGATTATCCGGTTATTACCGAAGCGGAAATGATGATTTTTTCTTTTATGGTTGCTAATAATGCCACCGTAATAAATTTGATAGACCACGACAGCATAAGAAAAACCCAGCCCAATAACCAGCCTGATTCAGCTATTATTTTAGGAAAAGATTACGTGAAAACTTTTTCGCGAGTAATCAGTTTAATTTCCCAAGACACGCCTTAAGCAAAAATCTTAAGGCTTTTATTTGGTGGGTTGCGCCGAATTGGTAAGGCACCGCTCTCGAAAAGCGGGGCTCCGCAAGGAGCTTGCAGGTTCGAGTCCTGCACCCACCGCAATCCTTCGCTAAAGCTACGGAATTGCATGCATTATACATATATTTTGTTAAGCTCAAAATCTCGTATTTTTTATTTCGGATTCACTAATAATCTAAAAGAAAGATTAAGGTTACACAATAACGGGAAAGTGCCTTCAACGAAGCCGCACTTACCCTGGAAACTTGTTTGGTATGGAGCATTTGAAACAGAAAAGCAGGCAAGAGATTTTGAGATTTACTTAAAAAACGGCTCAGGTAAAGCCTTTGCTTACAAAAGGTTGGTCTCCGTAGCTTTAGCTAAGGATTTTAAGGATGGTCGGGCTGGTCATCCGAAGCTTTAGCGCAGGAGACCTCCCGCTTCCGCAAAAGCAAATAGTCCCGTAATTGCGGGACTATTTTATATTCTCTTATTCAAAAACCCTGATTAATTTTATCGGGTCAACAATAGCGCCCCTTACTCTGACCGCTAAATGAAGATGCGGACCGTCGGCATTGCCGGTATGGCCAACTCTTCCTATAATTTGCCCTTTTATAATTTCTTGTCCTTTTTCAACTAAAATCGCTGACTGGTGCAGATAAACGGAGAAAACTCCGGCGCCATGGTCAATAATCGTAATATTGCCTTCAAGCAGATAATCATACCCGATGTGGCTGACGCGGCCATTGGCAATAGCTTTAATCAACAATCCCTCCGGCGCCTTAATATCAACGCCTCTATGAGACCGCTGTTTTTTATTCATTGGATTAATTCTTATTTCGCCGAACGGATGAGTTATTTTGCCGGCTTGGCCGGTAATTTCAACAGGAAGTTCAAAACCATCAAGCCACAAAGCTGTTTCAACAACGCTTTCATAGCCTTTTAAAAGCTCTTGTTTTTCTTTTTTAATTCTTTGCAGTTCCGCTTCGGAAAATCCGCGCTTATTCCAGCCCCTGCTTATATGCTTTTTAAAAACGCCTTTATCAATAAAAATTTTCTTTCTAACCGCTAACGAACCATCGTTCTTATAAACAGAAAAATCGTATAGTCCAGATTTTTCATTCAGGTCCGCGGCCAATAAAGCGTAATATTTTTCAGATTTCCGGAACAACAAAATTTCTTTTTTAAATTCCCCGCTCTCTAAATATGCTTTTACGCCTTCGCCAACCTCAACTCCTGCAATTTCAATAATTTTCACATCTCCCTGCCTTATATTCAAAACTGGGCTTTTTACTATTTCAATCACCGGCCCGTTTTTTCGCCAGACTATATCTGATTTTGAACTATTACCGCCAAGCCATTTAAAAAGCTTTTCCGCGTCTTTTAGCGTTAAACGAACGCATCCATGGGAAGCCGGATAACCGGGCAAATCGCCGGCGTGCAGCCAATAAGCTATTTGCCCATTTTAAACGGCTTCAAGATAAAACATCACGGCAAACGGCATTGGAATATTTTCTCCGCTTACGATACCTTGGTAAATTGAAGACTGGTGGTCTCGATGAAAAGCCATCGCTTTAAATACGCCTTCCGGCGTATAACAGATTTTCTCGCGGCCGTTTTCATCAAGGCAACCGGGGTCGGCTGAAGAAATCGGCGCTGAAAAAACAAGACGACTATTTTCATAAGCGCCTAAAAATTGCTCTTCTAAATCAATAAGGACTTGCTTTCCTGCGGTATTTGCGTTTTCTATGAATTCCGGCAGAGGCGAATAATTTTCAGCCGCTTCAAGATGAACCGGAACTTTAATTTTCATTCCCACTATTAAATGCCGCTCGTCTATCCGGTTAAATCTCGCCACTATTTCCCAACGATTCTTAAAAAGCCGAAAAAACGAATCTCCTTTTTTAACAGTATAGAATTTAAAATCCAGCTTAGTCTGGGAAGGATAATCAGGCAGATTACGAACTGAAGCAAAAACCGGCAAATAAACTAATAAAAACGCGGAACAAACGAATAACGGGAAAAGCTTATTCTTCACGGCAATCTCCTTTTGTTTTTTTAATACTTCTATGATTTAAAATATCAAAAAAACGCTAAAGCGCAAATAAACCTATTATGTTAAAATAAACACTATGACTAAAGAAAAATCGTCGGTAATTCAAATTATCAAAAAAGTGATGCCGTCGGTGGTTTCCATTATTATTTCCAAAAGCCTAGAAGAGTTGGAAAAAGAACTGCCGGCGACGCTCTCTCCGTATCTTCCTTTTGGAACGCCGATGCCAAAAATTCCCGAAGAGGAAATTGACGCTCACGGCATGGTCAAAATCGGCGGCGGCTCCGGTTCAATAGTTGATAAAAGCGGAGTGATTCTTACCAACAAACATGTCGTGATTGACCCGAAGGCGGAGTATACCGTTATCACCCAGGATAATCAAAAGCATACGGCGGAAATTTTGGCGCGCGACCCGGTAAATGACGTGGCCATCTTAAAAATCAAAAACGGAGCGGTTAAACTGCCGGCAATTGAACTCGGCGATTCCAATAATCTTGAACTTGGGCAAACTGTCATCGCCATCGGCAACGCGCTGGGCATTTTCCGGAACACCGTTTCGCTTGGCATTGTTTCCGGACTTTCCCGTTCCTTAGCCGCCGCTATTGATTTAAAAGCTCCCGTCCAAGAAATGAGAGGACTGATTCAAACCGACGCGGCTATCAACCCGGGCAACTCCGGCGGCCCGCTGGTGGATAACAACGGCCGAGTTATCGGCATCAACACCGCTATTATTTTCGGCGCCCAAAACATCGGCTTTGCTATTCC
>JBBUEA010000100.1:0-11227 GCA_038057035.1 Patescibacteria group bacterium
CGGTTTTATTTTTAATAATCGCGCCAACGCTCCGGCCCGGACAATATCTTTTAATCCCTAACGACATTTTTACTCCTTTCTATTCTTTAAAATGGTTTGATTGATAATTTCAATGGCTTTTTTTTGCGTTTCTTCGGTTGAATTTTCAGCGTTTATAAGATGCCATACGCCATGCTTGCCTTTACGGTCAAGACGCAATTGCTCTAAATATCCATCCCTCACCCGCTTGTGAAATTCCAATGATTCTTTTTCAAAACGGCCTTCGCGTTTTTTACGTTCCAATCCTATAACAGGATCAATATCCAACAAAAGAATAAGGTCGGCATATACATTGCGCCGCGCTAGAGCGTCTTTCTTTAAAATATTATTCAAATCTAGTCCGTAGCCACGATACTGATAAGCATAAGCTGATCCATAACTTCTGTCGCATAACGTCATCTTTCCCTTTCTTAACGCCGGAATAACAATTTTTCCGTAATTTTCCTTGCGGCAGAGCATTAATAAATCAAGCATTTCTTCAAGAAACAGCTTGATTTTTTCATTACTTAATTTCTTTGAGTATTTCCGGCATAATTTTGTTCCACAATCCGGCTCTTTGGTCGCGACAACTTCATAACCTTTTTCCTGTAAATAATCTTTTAAAAAAGGAATTAAAGTTGTTTTTCCGGCTCCTTCGCCGCCTTCCAATATTATTAATTTCCCGGGATAATCGTGGCTGTAATCCATATTATTCATCCTCCTTAATTTTTTGCTGTTTTTTATCGCCAGAAACCTTTCTATTTAATAATACCAATTGAATTTCCGGAAAATCTTTCAAAGGCCCGCCAGGACCCTGAAGAAATTCCAAAGCTTTTTGCAAAGTCATAAGAACTTCATTAATATCCACAACTTCCAGAATAACGCCTTTTTCTTTGCAAAGCTCTGCAACCAAATCGCCTCCGGCGGCGTTTTTATAATAAGCGCCCACATAACGAAGCCTTTTAATTTTTTTGGCAATCAGCTTTCTGGCACAAGGATAACAAGGATTGCTGATAATCGTGGCTGTTCCCCCGTTAATTCTTGTTAAATCAAGGCAATTTAATATCGCATTATCCTCTCCGTGATTGGTTCTCATGCAATGGTTATCAACTATTAAATGGCCGACTTCGTCGCAATGAGGCGACTTAGGCAAAGAACCATTATAGCCGGCGGCAATAAATATATTCTCCTTATCCCTGATAACCGTTGAAGTCCTTAAACGATTGCAAGTTCCCCGGCAAGCGAAAAATAAAGCGACCAAATCAAAAAGTTCGTCAAAAGTAAGCCTGGCTGGTTTTAAATCCATCTTTATCTCCTTTTAAGTTATTAAAAAACACTTTTAAAAAACTAACACAAAGACGGCCCATTTGACAAGCCGCCGATTAACCAATTATCATTTGAGCAGTTTTTTGACCTAACCCAATAAAGGAGAAATAATGACGGAAAAAACATTAAACATTTCAATTATTGCCGCCGTGTCCGATAACAACGTTATCGGACGGAACGGAGATTTGCCGTGGCAAGTTAAAGCGGACTTGGATTATTTTGCCGAGCTTACCAGCGGCCATTACGTAATTTGCGGCCGGAAAACGCACGAATCAATATTAAAACGTTTGGGCCATTCGCTGAAAAATCGAACAACAATTATTATAACCAATCAAAAGCATTACGATGTGCCGGAAAATTGCGTTAAGAGTTCAAGCTTGGTATGGGTGTTACATGCAATAAGAATGGTTAAAAGCAAGAAAAAAGTCTTTGTAATCGGCGGCGCGAAAATTTTTAAAATCGCTCTGCCGTACGTTAAAAGAATGTATATCACCCGTATTCATAAAATTGTTGATGACGCTGACGCGTTTTTCCCCGAATACGATAAAAACGAATGGCGACTCGTCAGCCAAGAACACCACTGTTGCGACACAATAGAAAACAAACACGATTTTACTTTTGAAATTTGGGAAAGGAAAACATAAAAAGCTAAACCCCCTTATATAAGGGGGTTTAAATTTAAAATCATTTTAATAACTTATCTTCTTTCGCTTTAATCTTTTCTTCCACGCCTCTGCGGGCAAAAAAATACTCATTCATATCAACTTTCATAAACCGCGCGAGTAAAGGAAATTTTTCTTTAATCAATTGAAACTTCGTTTGCTCTATTTTACGATAATCAGGATGACCTTGAGAAATAGTTCTTAATTCGCTCTCCCAAAAAAACGCCCTGAAATTCTGCAACTGATAAAGCCGCATTCTATAAGCTAACGGCACAACGTACTGCGCCAATTCCGGACCAAATTTTTCGTTAAGTTTATAAAATAAGCCCTTTACGGATTCCAACGCTTCGCGAAATTCAAATTCCATGCCGGACTCAATAATTTCTTTTGGCACATCATAACCGTGAAAAACTGTAAAATATTGCCTGTCTTGAGTATGCATGCGATGACGATGCAAATCTCTATAAGCTCCTATATTCACGATTATCTCAAAACGCAAATAAGAATTTTCAAAAGCTCTGGGCACTTTATGCCAACGTTCAGTTCTGCCGGCAAAATATTCTTCAAACATCTTTTCTTTTTCACCATAACTTAAACTTTTAACCCTGCTAATAACATTATCCCAAGATTCGTTAGTATGAGGAAAAATAATTCCGGCTAAAATTTTATCCTCGGCGTCAGAATCATATTCAACCAAAGAAACGGTGGGTGTATAAACAAAAGAATTTCCCTCAACTAATTTTGACATTTCTCTTGCTTTTTCTCGCCTTTTGGCAAGGTAAGCCTGATAAGCCAAAGATTTCGGTTCTTTTAAACGCAACATCAAAGATGGTATCTCCTTGTCAAGCTCCGCCTGAAGGGTTTTGCTTATCCACCTGATTTCACCCAATTTATGAGCGGCAGTGCGGCTAATTAAATAATCCCAAGCTTGAGCGTTGCCCCTAAAAGCCACTTGGCTGACAGTTGCCATTGGAAGCAACCCCCTTAAAGTATCAAAGGCTTTTTTTTCAAGCACTGACGATTTTTCGTCATAGTGCTTTTTCAGCCACTCAATAAGCCGAGGAACAAGAGAATTATAAACAACAAAAAGATTGTCCAGTATTTTAGTATACTCCCTATAAAATCCATCAACTGAATCCAAATCCGGAACAGGAATATAATAAAGATACCGTCCATTTATCTTATGGCCATAATTCACGTATCTTGTTGATTTTTCAATCGGTTCCAAACCTATCCGCTGATCTTCCATAAATTTCATCGCCACTTGCGAAACGTACAAAAAATTAACATGAGTTCCGGTCATTTGAGCTATTGAATCATCGCCGAACTCCGCAAGCCAACGCACGTAAAATTTTCTAGCTAATTGATTATTTAATACGCTACCGCCCCTATATTGACCCATTATCTTTACAAATGTCATCAACTCATCGGCGAGTTTTTTGTCTTCGCCTTTTAAAATCGGGTTTATATATTCGTTTAAAAAAACCCTCATCAAAGAACCGGGGGCTCGACTGGCCTTGGAACAAAGCGCTCCGACAAGTTCTGCCGGCAAATTACGCATTACGGTAACGCGTCCTTCTAAATTCGTAAAAAATGGCTCTAAAAGAAAACGTTCCTCCTCATCCCACTTTTCAACAGGAAAATCAGGAGCGTATAATTCCATCAATTCCCGCATATTATATAACTGTTCAAAATTATCTTTCATAGCAATCCTCCTTTATACAATAATCGTACTTGTTATATTTAAAATTACAAAAAACTGCTTTATAGATTAATCAAAAAACCCTCATCTTGCAAGAGGGTTTTTTGATTTTTATTCAATCACTTCAATTCCCATACTGCGCGCCGTGCCCGCTATAATTTTCTCGGCCTGCTCCAAATTTTCCGTGTTTAAATCAATCATTTTCCTTTCGGCTATTTTCCTGACATCTTCTTTCGTAACCTTGCCGACTTTGCTTTTTAAAATGTCTTTTGAGCCCTTTTCAACGCCGGCGGCTTTTTTAAGCAATGCCGAAGCCGGCGGAGTTTTAAGCTTAAAATCAAAAGTCCTGTCCTGATAAATGGTAATTTCCGCCGGAACAACGTCCCCGGTCATATCCTTAGTGGCGTCGTTAAACTGCTTACAAAAATCCTGAATATTAACCCCGTGCTGGCCAAGCGCCGGTCCGATTGGCGGCGCCGGATTCGCTTTTCCGGCTTCAATTTGCAATTTTAAAGTTGTTTTAATTAGTTTAGCCATATCAAATTTTTTTCACTTGAAGCGAATCAAGCTCCACAGTTGTGTCACGGCCGAAAATCGGCACGGTTATTTTAATTTTTCCTTTTTCTTCATTCACTTCAATAACCTTGGCGTCATAGTCTTTAAACGGCCCGTCAATAATTTTTACCGCTTCGCCGGCCCGCAATTCAACTTTAAACTTCGGCTCTTCAGCTTGCATCCTGCCAAGCAAAACGTCAATCTCGTCTTTTGAAAGAGGCGTGGGACTGGTGCTGTCCGGCCCGACAAAACCTGTAACCCTGGGCGTATTCCTGACAACATACCAGGAATCTTCGGTTAAAAGCATTTCCACCAAAACATAACCCGGATAAACTTTTTCTTCAATCATTTGCCGTTTCCCGTTTTTCACCTTGATTTTTTTTTCTTTCGGAACAATAACGTTAAAAATCTTGTCGTTCATTTCAAGCGAATCAACGCGCTGTTTTAAATAGCGCGCCACCGCGTCTTCATATCCGGAATAAGTATGGACAGCGTACCAAGCGCGCTGTTTTTTTTCGGTTGTTGAAGACTGTTTGGTCATATCAAAAATGTTCTTACCAAATAAGTAAAAATAAAATCCAAACCTCCAAGATAAAAAGCGAACGCCAACGAAAGGCCGATTACCACCGATGTATAACGGACAGTTTCCTGCTTGGACGGCCAGTTAACGCGCTGAAGTTCGCGTCTTGATTCCTGTAAAAACATAGTTAATTTTTGAAACATGCTAATGTTGATTAAAATTTATATTCTCATTTCCCAATTTAAACGTCAAGGTTTTTAACCGCTTCGGCCCGCGATTGTATGAAATTTTTCCTCGGCTCAACGTTTTCTCCCATTAAAACGTCAAACAGCCTGTCCGCTTCGGCGGCATTGCCGACCTCCACTTTTTTAAGCATGCGGGTTTCTTGATTCATCGTCGTATCGCTTAACTGATCCGGATTCATCTCGCCTAAACCTTTATAACGTTGGATGTTCGCCCCGGCCGTGTCAAACTTTTTCAAAACCCGTTCTTTCTCATTGTCGGAATACACATAAAAAATTTCTTTGTTTTTTTGAATCCTGTAAAGCGGTGGCTGAGCGATATAAAGATTGCCGTTTTCTATAATTTTCGGGAAATAACGGTAAAAAAGCGTTAAAAGCAAAGTGCGGATGTGAGAACCGTCAACATCGGCGTCAGTCATCAAAATAATTTTATGATAGCGAAGCCTTTCAATATCAAATTCGTCGGCAATAGCCGTTCCCAACGCCACCACCAGCGACCTGATTTCTTTGTTTAAAAGCATTTTATCAATCCGCGCTTTTTCAACATTCAAAATTTTTCCTTTAAGCGGCAAAATCGCCTGAGTGCGCCGGTCCCGCCCCTGCTTAGCGCTGTTGTGGACAAAAATGCCGCTGGCCAAAGCGAAATTATGAGTTTCAGAAACCTCTAAATCATAAACATCTATTTTCTTCTGTAATTTTATAACTGCTTTAATTTTATGGTTATAATTTTTTACCGCTTCCAAAAGATTTTGTTCGCTATTTTCAAAGAATCTTTGTAAAATTGTGCCATATTTTAAAAGATTCTTATCATTAGTTTGTCTTCTAATCCGTTCATATTCTTGAATATTAATATTTCCAATACTCTCATAAAGACCGCGCAAAATCGCCAGTGCCTTTTGACGATAAGTTAAATTATAAGCTTTAAATCTTTTAATTCTAAATTCATTTGTCCATTGTTCTTTAGTTTTAATGCTACGCCATTTTTTTAACTCTTCATTCTGCCATTGCTTTTTTGCTTTTTGAAAAAATTCTAAAAGTTTATTTGGGTGTTTTTTAAAATAAGCTTTAACGCACTCAGCCTGTCTTTGTCTATTGCTTTCCTCGCTCCAATATTTTTTTTGAGCCTGATAAAGCATTTCTTTATTAAATTGCCGATAATTCAAATTATTTTTATAAAAATCAAGGAATTTATTAAGCATATAAAATTTATATTCTTGGTTCTGCCATTGTTTTTTAGCTCGCGTGCTTAATAAGTGCCTCATTTTTGGTTTTAACATAGTTTCACTGATTTTTTTTCTATACTCCGGGGTCTTGCGCAATAATTGCAATTTCTTCAAAACATCTGGCCGTTGTAAAGTCTGATAAGCCGACCTTCTATGAATTTCCAAATGTTCTTTACTATTTAAACGAATAAGATTGTTTGGATTATTATTCAATTTATTAAAATCTAAATGATGACGATAAGCGCCGGATTTTTCAAAATAAACTTCTTTTTTAATATTGTATTGGTCGGATAAAAGATGGGTAAAAATCCAACGGCTCTGCCCGGGATCAAAAACCATTTCATAGCCTTCAATGGTAATTCTTTTCCCTAATTTGGAATATTGACGATAAAGAGGCATTAAAGAGTTATTTTTTTCTAAAAATTGCGCCTCTTTAAAAGTTCCGTCTGACAGCATAAATTTATGGTTTGGGGTGCAAATAATTTCTTCATTATTATCCAAAACAACTTTTATAACCGGAGTATTTCTTATGGTTAACCTAGGGTCAATAATTTCTTCAATTTTAATATAACCGCCAAGACCTATTGTATAACAATAATTTTTCTTGCCTTGCGCGTTTTCTTCCGTCAACTCCTTAAAAGATAAATTCCGGCCGTCAGTTAAAGCCACTTTGGTATCGCCGGAAAAACACCCTCCGGCGGAATCTCCTTCCACTATAAAAAGCTCGGACTCTTCCGGGTCGCGCGACGAACAATCGGCCAGCTTGCCGGGTAAAGTCATTCCTTCCAAAGCGCCTTTTCGCAATACCGTTTCTTTGGCGGCCTTGGCGGCTTTGCGGGCTTTGGCCGCCAGCAGGCATTTTTCAATTATTTTTCTGGCGTCAGCCGAATGCTTTTCCAGAAATTCTTTCAACGCTTCGTTAATAACTGATTCAACGGCAGTCCGCGCTTCGGGATTGCCAAGCCGCGCTTTTGTCTGGCCTTCAAACTGAGGCTCTCTTATTTTCACGGAAATTATAACGGTTAAACCTTCACGCACGTCATCGCCCGTTAAATTCTCGTCTTTTTGCTTCAAATATCCTTCCTTCCAAGCATAATCGTTTAAAGTCCGGGTAATGGCGGAACGAAAACCGGTAAGATGCATGCCACCGTCAGGAGTATAAATATTGTTCGCAAAAGTCATTTCCTGAGTTTCCAAATCTTCACGGTAAACAGCCGCGGTTTCCACTTCAATATTTTCATAAGTTTTATGAACGTAAAAAATATTATCATGGACTATCGGCCGGTCAGCCTCAAGATATTTCACAAAAGACAAAAGCCCGCCTTCAAAATAAAAGGAATAATAAAACGGCTGGTTGTCCCTTTCATCAATAAGCTCAATCCTGACGCCTTTAGTAAGATAAGCCTGCTGACGAAGATGGTCTAAAACTTTTTTAAGGTCAAATTCTATTTTGGCGAAAATTCTTTGATCCGGCTCAAAAATAACTTTGGTGCCGTTTTTCTGGCATTTATTTTCTTTTTTAACTTTATATTTCGGATTGCCGATTTCATATTCCTGCGAATAAAGCTGACCATCCCTGCATACTTCAACTCTCATCCATTTTGACAAAGCGTTGACAACAGAAACCCCGACGCCGTGCAAACCGCCGGAAACCTTATACGATTCACCGCCGAATTTGCCGCCGGCATGAAGCGTTGTCATGACAGTTTCCAAAGCAGATTTTTTAGTTTGAGCGTGAATTTCAACGGGAATACCGCGACCGTCATCGGCAACAGCTACTTTATTATTCTTCAACAGTTCAACGCGGATATTTTTAGCGTATCCGGCCATAGCCTCGTCGATTGAATTATCAACAACTTCCCAAATCAAATGATGTAAACCGTCAACTCCGGTTGAACCGATATACATTCCGGGACGTTTGCGAACCGGCTCCAAACCCTCCAAGACATAAATATCTTTAGCGCTGTAAGACGGCTCTTTAGAAGATTGAACTGTGGCGGCTGGCAATGGCTTTTTTGCTTGATTTTTAATAGGTTTTTTGATCATATACCAATTTTTTCCAATTTAAAACGACCCCTAAAGGTCGTTTTCATAATAACATTAAATCTGAAAAAAATCAAAATTTGGCAACACAAATAAAATTTGTCTTAGTTCTCTTATTTTATTTTTCTATTTGAGAAATTTTTTCGCTTATACTTATAAGCTTTTCTTTATCAGATTTTTCCGGAGATTTCTGTAATTTCTCTACTTGTTCTTTTACAAAAGAAATTATTTCTGGATTATCTATTTTTTTTAATAAAATCGCTGAATCAACTACAGATTCAATATCTTTATTTTCAGTCGCCGCTTTCAAAAAACCATTTAAATTATTTTCAATCATTTCAATCTCTTTCTCATTACATTCTTTGTATCCTTTACGTTGACTTGCCCAACCTTTATAAAAAAACAGTTTTCTTGAGGATTCCAAAGGGAGTTGCTTCCAAGAAAGTAACTTTTTACCATCAAAAATAGCATTATACCATTCATTTAAGTAGGCGCCGGGTATGGGTTTACCTTTTTCGTCAGTATATTCTTTAATTTTTTCAGGTGATTTATTATAGATTTCATTCTTAAAAATCTCCAAGTTCATTGATGGCAAATTAGTAAGTTCTTGTTTAAGTTTGTCTAATCTCTCTTTACGGTTTTTTAAATAACTCTCGGGAGTTCTGTTGGATAATTCTACTAATTCTTTTTCTTTTAACTCTGAAAGTTTTTCTTCTCTGTTCTTTTCAGAAAGAAAATGCAAAGTTTCTGCGTGAGTATGCCAAATTTGTTCATCAAACCTTTCCGGATGCTCCTTGAAATAATTGATTCTTTGTTTTTTCTCAATTGCTGATTTATACTCTTCTGCTCCATCTTTCTCCCACCCATTTCTATTTTGCTCTATTTCTTCATTTACTAAATTTTCTAATCTCTTTGTTTCGGGATGTTCTTTTTCAGCCTTTTCTAAAATAAGGTTTTGCTCTTCTAAGATTTTTTCGCTAAAACTTTTTAAATTTTCGAACTCTTGATTTTCTTTCATAATTTTAATTAAAACATAGTTCGAGCTAATTTGTTTTAGGTTCTTTAATAATTTTGAATTTACGATAAAGCCACTCCTGATTTTATTCACACTCTCTTTTCCGAACTGCACGAAGCGAAACAAACGAACTCTGTTCGAGTTATTTCAAAGAATACACCACCAGCTCACAAATCTTTCACAGACAATCACGATGCGATTATTTATTTTCTGGCTTTTTCTAATAAGACAAATTCATCGCGGCTTACTTTTTCTTTGAGGTCGTTGCGGATTAAATGAAGTTCGTCTTTTACTTCGCTGAATTGCTGGTCAACTTGTTCAAATCTTTGATCAATTTCGCCGAATTTTTCAAAAACAACATCAAATTTATAATCTATTTCTTTTTGGAGATTATCCACTTTCGCGTCAACCCCGTCTATTTTTTTATCAAGAACTTGATGTCCCTCAACAACTAAATCAAGTTTTGAATCAATATCTTCTAAAATTACGCCGAAACCCCGTTCCGCTGATGATAATTCTTTTTTTATTTTTTTCTGTGGCATAAGTTTATTATAACATATTTATCTTACTTCGGCTCCGAATCGCTCTTTCAAAATTTTAACTATTTTAGCTAATTCCTTATCAACTTCTTTATCCTCAAGGGTTTTTTTATCAGAGCGGAAAACAATTCTAAAAGTCAGGCTTTGGCGATTACCTCCCAATTTCTCGCTCCAATACTCATCTATTAAATCAACATCATCAACATATTTTATTTCCGGTTCATTCATAGTTTCAAGCACCTCGCCGATTCTTACGTCACGGCTGACCAAAACTGAAATATCACGCATCACCGAAGGATATTTGGGCAAAGGCCGAAATTCCAGCTCGCCTTTGACAAGATTAAGCAGCTTGTCCAAATCAATCTCGCAAACGCTAATTTGAATTCCTGCCGCCCCAATCGCTTTACCAAGATATCCGACGATTGAACCGTAAGACTCAATAACTAAAATGCCGGTTTCTAAAAAATTCAGCCGTTGTCCGCTATCACGCGTAAAAAAATCAACTAAACCGGCTTTTTTCAAAAGCTCGGAAACTAAACCCTTTAACTCAAAAAAAGTTTCTTTGTTTTTTGAACCAAGAGCTATACCCAGCCGCCAACCTTCGCCAAGGCTTCGGCTGGCAAGCCAGCTTTTTCTATCGGTATTATTCGGATTTATTTGTAGATTCGGGCGTATCTGTAGATTCGCATCGGCCTTAAAAACTTTTCCGATTTCAAAAATTCTGGCTTCTTCAAAAAACCTTAAGTTATCCTGAATATTTTTCAGCAATCCGCTAACTAAATTCAGGCGTAAAAATTCATATTCGGAACTTATAGGATTTGAGAGCTCAATTGCTTTACCGTTCCAGAAATCGCCCCGCAACGGCTCATTTTTTGAAATAAAAGAATAATTATAAACCTCGCTTGTTCCAAAGCCAATCAAAATCCTCCGTAATTGGTCATTAAAAGCAACGGCATCGTCAACTTCCGCGATTTTAAGAGCCACTTCCGGCGCCGCCGGTTTAATATTGTTATATCCGTAAAGCCGGCACGCTTCTTCAGCTAAATCTTCAAAATTTTCTATGTCCTGGCGGACTGGCGGAACTTCAACCAAAAAAGAATTTTTGGCGGACAGTTTTAAATTTTTAGATATCACAAAGCCCAGATGTTTAAAATAATTTTCCGCCTGTCCGGTACTTAAATTAATGCCTGTCAAACGATTAAATTTTTCAACGTCAAATTCAATAATTTTTTTAAAATGCTTGTCGGGACGCGAATCGTAAAAATCTTCCAGCCGAGCGCCTTCTTTTTCCAACATCTCTCCCGCCCTTGCTAATCCCAAACCGACTAAAAACGGGCTTAAACCGTGAGAAAATCTTAAAGAAGCGTCAGTTTTCAAATTTA
>JBBUEA010000101.1:0-8733 GCA_038057035.1 Patescibacteria group bacterium
TAAAATCCCTGACAATAGAAATTTCTTTAGGCTCTTTCCAGCCTTCCCTTAAAATCGTCAAAATAACAGTTGTCCCCTTTTCTCCTCTTATATGCTTAACTGCTTCGTCAATTGAAATATCAAGAGTGAATAAATCGTCTATTTTTATTATATGGTCTTGGCTTTTGAGTCCGGCCCGTTCAGCCGGAGTGTTTTTAAGCGGCGCCACAATAACGAGTTTTTCATTTTTTATGCCTATTTCCGCGCCAATGCCGCCGAAAATTCCGCCAACATCTTCTTCAAATTTTTTGGCGTCCGAAGGTTTAAAAAACACCGAATAAGGGTCGTTTAGTGATTTTATAACTCCGTCAGCCGCGCCGTAAATTAAATCCTGGTCTTTAACGCCGGCGGCGTTGAAATAATGATTTTTTGCTATTTGCCAGGTTTGCCAAAGAATATCAAGATTGCCGTCAATGTCGATTTCAGCCGGAGATTTTATAATCGGCTCCTGTCGCAGGGCGTACTGAAAACCGGCGTAGAAAATAACCGCGGCCAGAACCAAGCCGCCGAATGATATTATTATTGCTTTCGCGATTCTTTTTGCCGATGGTGTTAGAAATTTCATGCCAAATTTATTGAAATTTTATGAACGAAGTGAAGTCAAATTTTACTATAAATTTGAGCACCCTGTGAAATGCCGCTTCGCGGCTACTGTCTTGCCATGTGAAATAACTCACAGGGCTATTGCTAAAAGCAATATTTCACAAGGCAAGGCAGTATTTCACAGGGTAAAGTTTGGCAGCTAAAAATTGTGCGCCTTCAGCTTCAATTTTTAGGCCAAGCTTTTCTTAATTTAATCAAATTTTTGAGTTAAGGGCAAATGTTAGTTGCTGATTTTAATAATCTATTATATTATATCCGAAGTTCTTGTAAAAAATCAGAATTGGAGGCGGATTATGTTTTCTTCTCTTGTTTTTTTCGCTATTTACGTGCTTGGTTTGCCAAGATGGCTGATTATGCTTTTTTACGGGATTTTATTGCTGCTGATTTTTTGGAATTTATACAGATTGTTGAGAAATAATTATATTGCGGCTAAAACCGAAGAAAAAGCCTTGCAAGTTTTCAAGCTTTTATTAAAGCGCGGTTTTTTTGTTATTTCAGATATTGTCGGCGAGCAGGTTAAAATTAAAAATGAAGCTTGGCGGGCTAAAGACCGGTATATCAGTCATATTCATTCTATAAAACATGAAGGCGAACGGGTGGCTATTTCAATAAAACCCAGCCAATGCGGGCTTTATGTCAACATTAATAATCCGGAGCTCTGCCGTAAAATTATAAGTTCAATTATATCGCAAGCTTATTTGAATAATATTTTTGTCTGGATTGACGCCGAGAAAAAACAGGACCGTGAAGATGTTTTCCGCATTTTGTTTTTTTTAAAATCAAAAGCAAGAAATTGGCGCGGTGATAATTTTGGAGTCGCTTTGCAAGCGAACCATTCAGACGCCCGCCAATTTTTAGAAAAATACCTGAAATTCAATATTCCAGTAAGGCTGGTAAAAGGCGCTTATACGGACGGTGATTTAAAAGGCCCGGCTATTGATGAGAATTTTTACAATTTAGTGGATTATTGCGATGAATATGCGGTAGAAAACCCAAATGCCGTTTTTTTGTCTTTAGGAACGCATGACAAAGATTTGATTTTTTACGCCGGAAATTCGGTCAAAGAATTTCAGTTTCTTTTCGGAGTTAATTGCGATTTAGCCGAAAAAATGGTTAAGGCCGGGAAACGAGTCGTTATTTACGCGCCTTGGGGACAAAACGCCGGAGCTTATCTTTATAGGCGGTTTCGCGAAGGAATCCGTTTTACAACCTTTTTTCTGTTTTTGCGGAATTTATGGAGCGGTTATAGATTTCGCAAAAGATTAGCCCGGCTTTCATAAGACGGGCTTTTATATTTATAATATATGTAAGGGCTTTCTCTAAATTTTGGAGTCCTGAGTAAAACCGAAGGATGAACAAAATTTAGTTAGAAAACCTTTAGCCCGTGAGATGCGAAGCTATCTCACTGGGCTTACCCTGTGAAATACTGCCAAAAGCAGTAGCCGCGAAGCGGCATTTCACAGGGTGCTCAATGTTGTGGCTAAATTTATCGCGCCTCGTATTGAGCTCGGCTTATAAATTTAGACAACATTGGCATGGACAAAAATTACGGGAATATCATTAAAAAAAGAGTTTTGGAATATAAAAAAATTTATTCCAAAGAACAAGCTTTGGCTGATGAAATATGGCAGTTTTTTAAAAAAGAACTGGCTTTTCCAAGAATTATGAAAATAATTCAAGAAAAAGGCTATCAAGCTACATATATAATATATAATGAAATTAAGAAATCTAAACCTAAAAACAGCGTTGCTTTATTTTTGTGGAAAGTTAAAAATGAGAAAATAAAATGGACCAATGGCGATTTTAACGATAAAAAATAAAACCGAAGAAAAGTTTTTGCGCCGACCGGCCCGGCTTTTTGATTTTTCTAAATTTTCCAAAAAAGAAATCGGCGAATTAATCAAAAAAATGCGCAAAGAAATGAAAATAGCGCAAGGCATAGGTTTGAGCGCCAACCAAATCGGTCTTGACTTTAAAGTTTTTGTCGCCGAAGCTCCGTCTGAAACAGGCGCGGTAAAATTTTACGCTGTTTTTAATCCGGCGATAAAAAGTTTTTCAAAGGAAATTTTTGAAATTGAAGAAGGTTGTTTGAGTGTTCCTAATTTTTACGGCAAAGTGAAGCGTCCGGCTAAAATCGTTTTGAGCGGTTTTGATAAAAATAACAAGAAAATAACTATTAAAGCTTGGGGGTTTTTGGCGCGGGTTTTTCAACACGAAACCGACCATTTGAACGGGATTTTATTTACCGATAAAGTAGGTTGAAAAAAATGATTAAAGATTGCAAATTCGCGTTTTTCGGCACGGCTGAATTCGCGGTAATTATTTTAGAAAAATTAATTAAGGCCGGCCGTCAGCCTGAAGTTGTTGTTTGTAATCCCGATAAACCTGTCGGCAGAAAGAAAGTTATTAATATTCCTTTGACGAAACTTCTAGCTCAAAAATATGGTATAAAGGTTTATCAACCGGAAAAGCTAGGAGTCGGAAATTCGGCGCCGGAAGCCGGCAACGCCGATTTTGCGATTGTCGCGGCGTACGGACAAATCATACCAAGAGATATTTTAGGTTTGTTTCCTGATGGCGTTATAGGAGTTCATCCTTCTTTATTGCCGAAATATCGCGGTTCATCCCCTGTTCAAACCGTTATTTTAAACGGCGAAAACGAAACAGGCGTTACTTTATTTTTAATGGATGAAAAGATTGACCATGGAAAAATTCTGGCAAGCGGAAAGTCGCAAATGGCAAACGGCGAAACCTATCAATCTTTGTTAAAAAAACTGGCTGAAACAGCGGCGGATTTAATGATTGAAACTTTGCCGAAATTGCTGGACGGTGAAATTAAACCGATTTCTCAAGACGAAAATTTAGCAAGTTATACCGGGAAATTTATTACCGAGGACGGGTTTGTTGATTTAGAAAAAGATAATCCCGCTGTTATTGAGCGTAAAATAAGAGCTTTAAACCCCGAGCCCGGAGTTTATACGTTTATGCCCGCATCGGGCTTGGCAGATAAGAAAAAACGGGTAAAATTATTAGAAGCCGTATTAAAAGACGGTCAATTATTTATTACTAAAATTCAAGTAGAAGGGCAGAAACCGCGTACTGCTAAAATAAGAATTTAGGATTTAGAATATAGAACTTAGGGCGGTTTTAAAACAAAAATTTCCTAAATTCTAAATTCTGTATTCTAAATTCTAATTTAAATGAGTAATTTCCAAAAATTAATTTATGGCCTGGGAGGACTGGCGATTTTTTTATCACTTTTTAGCATTTTAATAGTCAGCAAGTCAACGCTGTTTCCTTTTATAGTCGGGAAATACGTTTTTTTCCGCAGTATGGTTATGCTGGCGGCCGCTTTTTATCTGATTTTGGTTTTAAGCGGCTGGCGTTTTAAGCCGGACCGTTTTTCCTTTTTAAAGAATCCCCTTTTTATCGCAGTAAGTATTTTTATCGCAATGTTTTTTTTAGCCGGAGTTTTCGGCGTTGATTTCAAAAATTCTTTCTGGTCAAATTTTGAGCGCGGCGAAGGAATTTTCGCGATGCTTTATTATTTTCTTTTTATGATAATGTGCCTGTTGTTCTTGGAACGGGATAAAGATTGGGAAAACCTTTTTAAAGCTTCAATTTTAGCCGGAATTTTAATGACTTTTTACGGGTTTGCGCAAAAACTAGACGCGCCGGGCGTGGTTAACATAGGAGTCGGCTGGTTTGGCAGAATGCAGGCTTCGCTGGGCAACCCGTCTTATGTAAGCGCTTATTTATTCTTTGCTTCTTTCTACGCTATTTATCTTTTAATTCAAAAGAATGATTTAGCGAAGAAATTTTCTTGGGAAAGGGTTTTTTATGGTTTTTCTTTGGTTATTTTCGGTTTGGGTTTTATTTTCACGGAAACAAAAGGAGCTTTTATCGGTTTAGGCCTGGCTTTTTTAGCTGGTTTTATATATCTGATTTTTAATCTTTCTAAAGGGAGATTGAAAAATTATGCTATTGCCGCGGCTGTATTTGTTGTTTTATGCGCCGGTTTTTTGTTTGTTTTTCGCGAAAACGAATTTATTAAAAAATTGCCCGCTTCCAGAGTTTTATATTTATCTTTAAACGAAAGGTCGGCGCAAACTCGTATTTGGACTTGGGGTTCGGCTTGGAATAGTTTTCTTGAGCGTCCTTTATTTGGCTGGGGTCCGGAAAATTTCTCTTTGGCTTTTGACAAGTATTTTGACACCCGGCATTTTGAAGGCATTAATATTCCGGGCGAAACCTGGTTTGACCGGGCGCACAGCGTTTTTTTTGATTATCTTGCGGAAACCGGCATTTTAGGAACTATTTCTTTTTTAGGAATTTTTGTTTTGACATTTTGGGCGGTTTTTAAAATAAAGTTTAATAATATTTTCCAGAAAACTTTTGCCATGGCATTGCCGATTGCTTATCTTGGGCAGGGGCTTTTGCTTTTTGACGTTCTGCCGATTTACATAAATTTATTTTTATTCTGGGGATTTTTGATTCATAAGTCTTATCATAAATCTTCAAATTAATTATGTCTTCAACTTTTTTAAGCAAATTTATCGCCTCTATTTTATTGCTTGTTATTGCGGCTGGTTGGTATTACGGCACTTATCTTCCGTTCCGGAAATCCCAACTTTTGATTTTAAGCATTCAAGGAGCTAATGCGGCTAAAAGTTTATCCGACTTTAAAGATTCTTTTTCAGCCTCATTAGATTTTTATTCTCCGGTGGGCCAAAGCGAAAGCGTTAAGCATATGACTAATACTGTTTTTAATATTGTTAATCAGTTAAATATTCCAGCCGAAGGCTTAACTGATTTAATCGGTTTTGTGGAAAAATATTCTCGGCCTATTTTACAAGCAAAGCAAGGCGATGGGCTTACCCAGCAATTTTATGTTTCAGGCGATTTATATCGCGCCGCCGGATTTAAATATAATAATCCCGAATATCTTAAAAAAGCCGAGGAAACTTATAAAGAAGGGCTTACTTTAAGCCCTAAACGGCCGCAATTCCTTTATGGATTACTGCAGATTTATTTACAAGCAAATAATATTGAAGGAGCGAATGAAACAATGAAAAAGATTTTAGAATATTGGCCTAATGACCCGGAAATACAAAAAATGATTAAAAAATAAAGTAGCTCTATTATTTAAAATTATATAATAGAGCTACTTTATTTTATTTTTAATATTGGTTTTTCTTATTCTTATTTTGTTTTTATTAGTAGCGCTTTAAATATCTTTTTTAAAATAGCACTACTTTCACTATTTTAAATTTAATTTTAAAGCTTTTCTTGATTTTTTTAATCTAATATTATCTTTTTTTAAGATAATCCGTACTGTTTCGCTTTTAGTTTTACTTTAAGCTTTTCAGCTTTATTACAGTGATTTTTTTCACTAAAACTGTTTACCTGCCAAAAAACAAGGATTTGTTTTCGGCTTCTATAATTTTTAAATATTTATCCACACCAATAAGACCGCGCAGAGTGATAATATTAAATTAGTATCCATTTTGGATATTTTAATATGCGTCAGAACATACGTAGCGTGTTTATAATTATTATTTGCGCTTATCTTACTTTCGGCAATTTTTATTTGCCATTTTTTGGTTTTTATAATTTTACCGTTCAAAAAGCAGAAGCCGCCGTGCCTTTGATATTAAATTATCAAGGCCGGCTTCAAAACGCGAGCGGTTCTCTTTTGGGTGGCTCATCAGGAACAAATTTTAATTTCCGTTTTTCAATTTGGAATACGTCAACTCCTCCCGGCGGCACACAGCTTTGGCCTTCAAGCACGCCGGCAACAACCACGCTTCTTGTGCGGCAAGGCCTTTTTGACGCTCGTATAGGAGATTCGGAACAAGGGTTCGCGGCTTTGGATTTTAATTTTAATACTTCAAGCAAGGTTTATCTTCAAATTGAAGTTTATAACACAAGCACCGCGTCTTATGAAACAATGTCTCCTCGCCAGCCGATTGTTTCTTCGGGGTTTACGATTAACGCTGATACGGTTGACGGGTTTCACGCTGGCACCAGTTCCAACAATGTTTTAACTTTAGACTCCGGCGGCAATATTAATTTGCCCGGCGGACAAATCAGGACAATTAATTCTTCCGACTGCTCTACTTTGTCGGCACTTGGCGGCGGCGCAATTTGCTACGGCACCAACACCAGTCAGCTTTATGTTTTTAACAGCGCTTCTTCCTCGTGGGTTTCTCTTGGCGGCAGTTCCAGCAGCGCTTCAACTCTTCAGCAAACTTACGACGCGGGAAATATTATTAACACTACCAACGCTCGCGATTTGCAATTTAATCTTGTTGATACTGCCACTGATTCCAATTTCGTAATTAATCTGGCAACTTCAACAACAGGAGCTTTTATAGTCCGCGACAATGGCGTTAACGAGTTTGTCGTTAATTCTTCTTCGGTTACCGTAAGCTCGCCGGTTGCTATGCAAGGTTTTACTTTTACCAATGCCACCGGCACAGGCAACTTTCAATTGGCAACTTTAAACGCAACCGGCGTTTCAAGTTTGCAGGGGCTGACTTTTTCTAACGCAACTGGCACGGGAAATCTTCAGTTAGCGACTCTTGTTGCTACCGGCCAGTCGTCTTTAGCAAGCGTTTCTTCAACTAATCTCGGGGCTTCAGGGTTTTTGCAGATTGCCGGACAATCCAATTTAACCTCGGTATCTTCAACAAATTTAGGAGCCAGCGGTTCTCTACAAGTTTCAGGACAATCAATTTTAGCTAATGTTTCTTCAACTAATTTTTCTGCCAGCGGTTTTGGAACAATAGGAGGCGCTTTGACAGTTTCCGGTACAGGCTCTTTGCAAGGTTTTACTTTTACAAACGCGACCGGTACCGGTAATCTTCAAGCCGCCACTTTTCTTTCTACCGGCAATACTACGGTTCAAGGCGCGCTGATAACCAACACAATTGATCCGACTGGCGCTTTGACAATCGGCGATTTGGCGTTTGATTCAACGCTTCAGGGTCTGAATGTTATTTTACAGGCTACTTCCACCGGCGATGTAATTTTCAGAACAGCTAATCAGACCGAAAGGTTTCGCGTTACCGATGATTCTTTGATTGAGGTTGGCCAAGCCGTGGCTATTAGGCCTGCCACCTCAACCGGCGTAAATGATATCGGTTCATCCACTTTAAGATTTGATAATATTTTTGTTGACGCGGTTCGCGCCTCAACGACTTTGGATGTTTCCGGCCAATCTTCTTTGCAATCCGTTTCTTCATCTAATTTGTCAGCGTCGGGGTTTGCGACAGTTGGCGGCGGCCTGACAGTTTCTGGGGTTTCGTCTTTGCAGGGTCTTACTTTCACTAATGCTACCGGCACGGGTAATCTTCAAGTCGCAACTTTAAACGTCACCAGCCAGTCGTCTTTGGTAAACGTTTCTTCCACTAATTTTTCTGCCGGCGGTTTTGCCACAATCGGAGGCAATCTTAATGTTTCCGGTTCTTCTGCGGTTCAAGGTTTAACTTTTGTTAACGCTACCGGTACCGGCAATCTTCAAACAGCAACGCTCAATATTACAGGTGTTTCTGTTTTGCAAGGTCTTACTTTTACCAACGCGACTGGCACGGGTAATTTTCAGGTTGCAACTTTAAACGTCACTGGCCAGTCAACGTTTGCGAATGTTTCTTCGTCAAATCTTTCCGCCAGCGGTTTTGCCACTATTGGCGGCAATCTTGATGTTGCCGGAACTATTGAAGCCGGAACTTCCAATATTCGCCTTACAACATCAACTGGCTTTATAGATGCCGACGCGATAGCTCTTTCAACTTCAGGCACGTCAACTATAACTTCCACTCCTTCCGGCATAGAAGCGGTTAGCGACCGTTTATCTTTGTTGCGCGGCTGTTCCGCCAGTCAGATTCTTAAATGGAATGCTTCAACATTAGTCTGGGAATGCGCGGCTGACGGCGGAGGTAGCGGAGGCGACCCTTTTAAATGGTTAATCACAGGTCAAACTCTATTTTCCACCACCACAGTTGATTCTGTAGCTGTCGGCACATCTACGGGTGAATCAAAACTTCATGTTCGCAACACTACCGATACCATAGGATTCATTGTTCAAGC
>JBBUEA010000102.1:0-1539 GCA_038057035.1 Patescibacteria group bacterium
CCTTTTCAATATTTTTATAAACACGCACGGCGTCAACTAAAACGCCCCGATAAGGCAAATTCAATTCATAACCGTATTTTTCCCCCTTAAAATCAAAGGTGAAAAAAACTTTTAACTTGGCAAATACCTGCTGAAAAAGAATGGTGTTTTTGGCAAAAACCACCGGCTTCATTCCTGCGGGAATTCTTCTTAATTTATAAATTGCTATATCATAAAAACTTGAAGCATAGACAATATCGGCGTGAACACCTTGAAACATAACAGTTCTTTCCTTGGTCAAAATATCCTTATCTTCTTCATTAAATTCAGGAGGAGAATAAATATGAAGCGCCGATACTATTAAACCGCCTTCTATTAAAAATCCCTGTCCGGTGCTTGAGCCTAAACTTCCGTCAGGATATTGAATCTCTGAAACCGTTAACTGGCCCTGGCTTAATTCAATTGCCTGTTCAGCGGCCAAAGGAATATAAAGTTCTTCCTCGGCCTTAGCTAAATTCCCTAAACCTATAATCCCAAAAAATAAAGCAAACGCTAAAACAAAGCGGGATTTTATCATGACAAACCTCCATTCTTATAAATAAAGATTTTTCAATAACTATTATAAGCTTAAAGCATCAGGCCGTATTGTCAAAATACGTTTATGCTTATGCTGAATCTATCAAGTGCCCTCGGGAAGAATCGAACTCCCATTCCCGCCTTAGGACGGCGTTGTTCTATCCATTGAACTACGAGGGCTCTCCTACGCCTTGATTATCCATCAAGGCTTCGGATGAGCAAGAAGCGATAATTTAGATTACTTGCCCTTCCGAAACTCGAATGAATATGAGAGCGAAGGAGGGAACTACGAGGGCCCTTAAATTTTGCTTATTGTTTATAGCATATGGCGTATGACTTATGGTTGCAAGAAAAATAAAAAAAGATAAGATAAAAATGGCATACATATTCGCGCCTTTAGCTCAGTGGCAGAGCGCTTGCATGACACGCAAGAGGTCGTAGGTCCAATCCCTACAAGGCGCACCAATATAAATCCCCCTTGACGAAACAAATCGTCAAAGGGGATTATTCTTTAATCCATTCCTTAATTCGCTGAAGTATTTCTTCGGGGTCTTTTATTTTAGTCTGCAGCGCTTTTCTGATTTTATAAACCCTATCTTCGTATTTCTGCCACCAGATTTCGTGAAGATAAAAACCCAATATTCCCAACTGTATAGTCAGCAAGACCGCTCCGATAACTTGATAAAAATCTTTTTCCCAAGCTATGCCGGCAATATAAAAAATATCTCCGGCGGCAAAAATAAAAGTGTGTCCGCGGGCAGTGGCGCTAGTCACTAAATCGTTCAACAGAAACTCCTTTAAAAAAACCGGATAAGGCTGAAAGCTCCTTTCCCACCGTTTTTCGCGCGAGTAAAGCCAAAAACCGCACATAATTCCAAGACTGCCGAAAAACGACAGCAAAAAAATCCAACGCATTAAAACGGCGAAATTCCCCGTTGCCGGAGTAAAATTCAGACTTAAAAAAATCATCCAAAAACCGAGAAA
>JBBUEA010000103.1:0-3786 GCA_038057035.1 Patescibacteria group bacterium
GCAAGGCTTCAAAAAAAGCTTTTTCTTCCGCCACCGGCGTTGCTTCGCTTTTTACGACATAAGCCATCGCCCTTATAAGATGACGTCCGGCTGTCAGCTCTTTTATGAGCTCGCGATAATTTACCTTGCCGTGATAGAGGTTTTTGGCCGAATGATAAAGGTTTTGGACATCAAGAAAAATACCGATGCGCTGGTCTTTATAAACTGTCTGCATTGAATTTAAGAAGCCGCCGCAATTTTAAGGTTTAATTTTTTGGCAAGGCGAAGATAGCTTTTTTCGTCGCGGTCCTTAATATAAGCGATTAAACGGCGCCGTTTTGAAACCATTTGCAAAAGTCCGCGCCGCGAATGGTTGTCTTTGGCGTGTTTTTTAAGATGAGAGGTCAGCTCATCAATGCTTTTGCTTAAAATGCCGATTTGCACCTGGGCGGAACCGGTGTCGGTTTTATGTTTTTGTGTTTCTTTTATAACGTTTTGTTTTTTGCGGGTTGTAAGCATATATGCATTTTACCGTGTTTTATTAAAAAAACAAGCCCCTGTATTTTAAATTATACAGGGGCGTAATTGAGGTTTATTTATATTTTCCCTCTTATCGCCGCTATCGGGTCGTATGTCACATGCAACAAGGGCATGCGCGTCATATTTTGACCAGACCACCAGATAGCTTCAGGCGCGCCATGATCATAAGCGCCTTTGATATTGTTCATATTAAAGGCGCTTACGGGACGGTTTAAGGGTTTTGCGGGGTCATCCTGGTCTAACTCGCAGTCATAAACAGTTAAATCGCGTACGTCCGAATCGCCTATAAGTATGCGCATGGGCTTTATAAAATTAATCAATCCGTTTTTTGGATTGATTACCCAGACGGCATTTTTCAACTGAATGGATGCGTTATTATAGTTAATTTCCGTTTCCCATTTGGCGAATAAGGGGTATTCGCCAATAAAAACATTTTTTGTTTTTAATTTTAATCCCCACAGCCCTATGTGCTGTTTAATGTATTTATGATATGCAAGCTGTGGCAGGGTCGCGTTTATGAAATTAAACGCGTATCCCGAATGGTCTATTATCAAGATTTCTTCTGAAAATTCCCGCCAGATTATCGACTCCGGATTCAGGGATTTTTCAAAAGAATCCGGAAAACCGCAGGCAGTATTATATCCTTTTGGTATTATATTCCGGCCGAAGCACAGAATATGTTTATCGCCTTCATTGTTTGTTAAAATCGGTAAAACACCGCCGCCGCCCATTACCAACGGTTCGTCCCAGCTTGCCAGCTCGGTAATGCCCGTAAGCTTTGTTGTTTTTAATCTGCCGTATAAGTTCGGCCTAAGAATGTTTAAAGCTTTTGTTTTTTGTTGTATTGGAACGATATAAGGGTCAGAGCTGATATTAATAATTAGTTTTTTATCGCCTTTTTCGTTTAATTGCATAGAACAATTTGTGATCAATGGTAAAACCTTGCTCTGTGTTGTTTCGCTTAGTCTTTCAAAATCTTTTAACCACCTCATTTTATCTCCTTTTGTTGATTGATTGTTAAAATAACTGGCTATATGAAATCATAAATTGTTTTTTCTGTCCAGTAATTTTTCAACTTTACGAGGCTAAGCCTCGTAAATGTGTTAAAATTGATTTAATGGCTGAAATAAACGGCTTGCTAAAAGATTATTTGGATTACCTTGAAATTGAAAAAAACCGGTCTTTAAAAACCCGGCGGAATTACGAGCATTATTTAAAAAAGTTTTTTGATTACGGGAAAATCAACGCGGCTAAAAATATCAGCGAAAACTCGGTGCGTGATTTTAGATTATTTTTGGCGCGCGCCGGAATTAAAAAAATAACCCAGAGCTATTACGTTATCGCTTTAAGAAATTTTTTGAAGTATTTGATTAAACGGGATTTTAAAGTTTTATCGCCGGATAAAATTGAACTTCCAAAAATCAGCCGCCGCCAAATTGATTTGATTGAGTACGGCGATTTAGAGCGATTGTTGGCCGCGCCTTCAAGCGCGGATTTGCGCGGCCTGCGGGACAAAGCGATTTTGGAAATGTTTTTTTCAACCGGTTTGCGAGTGTCCGAGCTTTGCGGCTTGAACCGCTATTTGGATTTAAAACGGGGCGAGATTACTATTCGCGGCAAAGGCGAAAAATTGCGCGTTGTTTTCATTTCTGAATCAGCCCGAAAAGCCATTCAGTATTATCTTGGCAAAAGAACTGACGCGGAAGAAGCGCTGTTTATAAGCCTTGATAAAAACAAGCGGATTATCGGACGGATTACCTCAAGAGCGGTTCAGCGCCTGGTTGATTATTACGGTAAAAAAGCCGGCATAGCGGTTAAGGTTCATCCGCATCTGTTAAGACACCAATTCGCCACTGACCTTTTAATCAATGGCGCGGATTTGCGTTCGGTGCAGGAAATGCTCGGGCACAGCAATATTTCCACCACTCAAGTTTACACGCATCTTACCAATAAAGAACTTCGGCAGGTGCATCAAGCTTTTCATGCCCGCCGCAGAAAATAACTGAATGACATCGCAAGTCATTCAGTTGGCATTTTTAGGATTTTAAAGAAAAAATTTCGTAAGAATTTAATAAAACTCCGGCAGTCATTTTGAAAAGTATCAATCATTAAAAAAGTCTGGGGTTTTGGGCAGAGATATTTTTTTTCAAACCGCAAAAGAAAAATCGCGATGGCAATGGCTAAAATGCCGACAATAGTGCCTAAAATCATATCCACCCCGTAATGCTGAAAAGTATAAATAGCGCCCAAGCTGTTCAATATCGCCCAAGGAATTAAAATAATAGCCAGCGGCTTCCAGAGTAAAACTCCGAAATAAGCCGCAATAATGCCCCAAGCCGCGTGCATGCTTGGGAAAGCGGTTACGGCAAAAGTATTGCCGGTTTTATCAATCCAGAAATCTTCAATTGAATCATCAAATTCTTTTTGTTTTTCGGTAAGAGAAAAACTCGCGATTTCATTTTGAATATTCGCCGGAACAACGGTTTTTGTTACGTTATAACGGAACATTTCATTTGGAGAAACAGCCGGCCAAATATACCAAAAAGGGTAGCCGAGCATGGGCGCTATTAAAATCGCCAACATGAATTGCCTGAACCGCGTTTTTTTAAAAATCAGCAAGCCTAAAAATATTGCCGGAAGAATCGCCGTTAAGCCGATATAGGCGTTTATTAATAAAACGTCAGTTAGCCAGCCGCTGAATTGTTGAATCCAAAATGCCGTATAAACTCCGAAAATTTTGTAATCCCATTGGTTTATTAAAACGCTTGCCGCGGCAACTTTATCGGCAGGCGCCAGCGAAAGGCTGGTTGCGGCCAAACTATTGACAAAACCAGCCAAGCCTATCGGCAGGAATATTAGGGCCCAGCTTTTAAGGTGCGGGTAAAAGAACGCAAAACTTATTTTTTGTTTGGCGCGTTTTAACTGCCATAAGTCTTTTAAGAAAAAACAGGCTTTAGCGATTAAATAATTGTATAAGATAAAAAACCCGAGTTGAAAAAACGGACCGCCGAAAAAAGCGTAAAAACCCGCGCTTTGCAAGGTTAAAATTCGCAGATTGCTTAAAAAAACAGGATTAAAAATAATCAGCGCAGTTATCCAAATAATAGGAACTATTACCAAGATATAAAATTCAACCGGCTGTTTTTTAAGGAAGTTAAACATATAGGTTATGGGCAGGGAGGGAGTTGAACCCTCAAGCCTTGCGGCACCAACTCCTAAAGCTGGCGTGTTTGCCAATTTCACCACCTGCCCGTTGGAATTTGACTA
>JBBUEA010000104.1:0-5493 GCA_038057035.1 Patescibacteria group bacterium
GTTTGGATTTGCCCAAAGAGCTTTTTGTTCACGGCCATATTACGGTTAACGGCCGGAAAATGTCCAAAACAATCGGCAATATTATTGATCCCGTTGAATTGGTTAATAAATACGGCGTTGACGCGGCGCGTTATTTTTTGTTAAGGGAAATTCCATCCGCCGAAGACGGCGATTTCAGTTATAAAAAATTTGAAGACCGCTATAACGGCGATTTGGCAAACGGCTTGGGGAATTTCAGCGCCCGCATCGTCAGTCTTGCCAAAAAATACCTTGGAAAAGAAAATATAGAGGTGCCTAATGTTATCGTTGTCAGGGCGATAGAAAACGCTGAAAAAATAGTTGCTCAAAAAATAAATGAATTCAAACTGCACGAGGCTTTAGCCGCGGTTTGGGAATTGATCGGGTTCGGTGACCGGTATCTTAATGAGCATGAGCCGTGGCATACCGGAGACAAACGGATAATTTTTAACGCTGTTTTTCTGCTGGACAGGCTTACTGAAATTTTACGACCTTTTTTGCCGTCAACCGCGGAAAAACTGCGCCAAAGCGTTAGCGTGCGAAACAATATAGTTGAAATAAAAAAAAGCGGGATTTTATTCCCGCGTTTACCCCGCACTTAAAAAGCGGCACTTTTCAAATTAAAATTATTAATCACGCTAATTTACTAATTTTTACGAATATACGAATTTGTATATTAGTATTGATTCGTAAATTAGAGCGATAACTTCGTTCGTTGAAAGAGTTGTAATAATTATGTCAAAATTCAAATTATTTGATGTCCATACGCACGTTCAATTCGCGGCTTTTGAAAAAGATTACAAAGAAGCAATAGACCGCGCTTTAAAAAACGGCATTGCTTTGGTAAATGTGGGAACGCAAAAACATACTTCGGCTAAAGCTGTTGAGGTAGCCGGAGCTTATCCATCGGGAGTTTACGCGGCTGTTGGTCTGCATCCTATTCATACCAGCCGTTCTTATCATGATTCAAAAGAGCTGGAAGCTTCTTTTTCAGACAATGGGTTTGCCCCGTTAGATCCCGAAAGCCATAGCTTGCAAGTTAAAGATATAAAACGGATTTCGTCAAAACTAGATAAAAACTTAGTGTTTCGTGAGGGGAATCTAATGGGGTTTGAGAGCCGCGGCGAAGAATTTGATTATGAGTATTATAAAAATCTGGCTGATAATCCGAAAACAGTCGCCATAGGGGAATGCGGTTTGGACTATTACCGTTTGGAGCCGGAAACCAAACAAAAGCAATTTGAGGCGTTTGAGGCGCAGATTGATTTGTCTAAAGAAACAGCCAAACCTTTAATGATTCACTGCCGTTCCGCTTTTGATGATTTGATAAAAATCCTAAATTCTAAATCCTATATTCTAAATTCTTCGCCCGGCATTATCCATTTTTTCAGCGGTTCAAAAGAAAATGCCGCGGAGCTTTTAAGTCTCGGGTTTTCTTTTTCTTTCGGCGGAGTAATTACTTTTACCCGAGATTATGATGAAGTCCTTGAATATTTGCCTTTGGAAAATATTGTTTTGGAAACCGACGCGCCGTATGTGGCGCCGGTTCCGTATCGCGGTAAACGGAATGAGCCGTCTTATATAATTGAAACGGCTAAAAAAATTGCCGAGCTTAAAAATATCAGCCTTGAAGAAATAGCTGAAATTACAACCATGAACGTTTTAAAGATTTTTAAAATCGCTGTTAATTAAAAACCCCGCCATTGGCGAGGTTTTTCAAATATATTAAAAACTATTTCGGGAAAGACATCTTTATTTTTTGCCCATCATCTTTGTTTATTACGTAAATTATAGTCAACCTTGGGCTTTCTTCAATTTGAAATACTTTTTTTGAAATTATCCATTCCCCATTTTCCAATTTTATGGCGTTTTCCAGATTACTCCAATCCTGTAGGTGGTTTTTAAAAATAATGCCCCAGGCTTTTATAACCACTTCGCTTTTAAAAAAAACAGCCATAGCTAATTCAGTCGGTTTTTTTCCTTCCGGGTCCTGCCAGATATAATTTACCAAAGTAAGGTTTGGATTTTCTGCAAATTGTTCTTGGCTACTGCCTTCGGTCCAGCCGGCTTGAGTATTCCAGAAATCAGGTCCCGGCGGAATATCTTCGCTTCTTGCTTTATGGATAATTATTATGATGGCTATAATAGCCAACATAAAAACGATTAAAGAATATAAACGATTCTTTCTTTCTTTTTTCGTTATTTCCCTTTCCTCTCCTCTTATCATTTTTTCTCCTTTCTAGTTTTTATTGTTTGTCCAGAATACCCCGCAGCTTTGCCGCGCGAAGCTCCAAAATTTATTTAGGTTTATACAATCTTTTAATTTTTACCTCTGACTTTGAAACATATTTATAAAAAGCATCGCTTACCTTATCGTCTTTAAATTCAATCCCCAAATAAGCTGTTTCGGAACTGTTATTTTTTTTAGCATCTTCCGGCGGCCAATCCCAGTGCCATGTTTCATATCCGTTTCTTTCATAGGCGATTCTTGCCATGTGGCCGGGATAATATTTACCGACAATGTCATCAATTTTCGGCCTTTTTATGCCGATTTTCAGTTTTTGATAAATATTATAAAGCGGGTCCGGTTTTGTGGTCGCGGCTGATATCGCGGAATACGACAAGATAACAACGGCAAACACCAGCAATAGCAAAAACTTTTTCATTTTTAGCCCCTTTTTAATTTTTTCAATTAACGGTTTCTGAATTTAAAGTAAACCTGAAAATAAAAACCGTCAAATAAACTGCCGCCGTTTTACAGCGGCGGCAGTTTTTGGCAAAAATCAGAACTCTGGTATAATTTTAATGAAATTTATGCGAAATCATTTAAACAAACTGATTGTTTTTGTTTCCGGCTGTTCCGTGATGATTCTTGAGATTATCGGCGTCAGAATTTTTGGCGCGATTCTCGGTACGACTATGATTGTTTGGTCGGCGATTATTGGGATATTTCTCGCGGCGTTAACCGTCGGTTATTATTTTGGCGGTTTTTTGGTTAGGAGTAAAAACAAAAATCCGCTTATTTTATCGGCGATTTTGGCTTTAGCGGCCGCGTCTGTAATAATGATTTCGCCGGTTAAAGACCAAATCGGCGCTCTGCCGCAATTCGTTTCTTACGAATTGCGTTCTCTTTTGCTTTCTTTGGGACTTTTCGCTTTGCCGGCTTTTTTATTGGGAACTGTTACAGTTTATGTTATAGGTCTTAAAGCTGAAAATTTTGAGAATTTCGGAACTGATAACGGAACACTTTACGGTTTTTCCACAATCGGCAGTATTGCTGGCGTATTTTTAAGCGGTTTTTATCTTATTCCGAATTACCGGATTTCCAGCATAATTTTTGCCGTTGGCATCGCGTTATTTGCCGCCTCGGCTCTAAGTCTTGTTTTACATCGTCGGCACGTCAATTAAGGCGTTGATATAGTAATCAACCGGAGCGAAATCGTCAGTCAATATTGGCGCGTTAGGATTAATCGCTTCGTTAAAAAGATGCGTAAGCATCTCGTTGATTTTTTGGTCGTCGCTTAGCCGGTCTTTTATCGGTTCAGTTGATTTAAAGCCAAGCAGGATAAGGTTTTGGACTATTTCTTTTTGGTTTGGCGAAGTTGCGGCGTAAATCCTGATTTGCGGGAAAATTTTTTTAAAGGTGGCGTATTCGGACTGGAAAAATTTTCCCATTTTTCCCGCGATTGCCGATGGAATATTTAAAACCAGAACGCCGTTTTCGTTCAGAATTTCATAAAGTTTTTTAGCGGCTTCCAGTGTGGTTAATTGATAAGGAACGGCGTAAAAGCTTCTGAAGGCGTCAACATAAATAATGTCGTACTTGCTTTCGGTGTAATTAATGAAAGTGCGGCCGTCTTCATGAAATATTTTTAAACGGGGGTCGTTGATGTTAAGGCTGAAATATTTTACGGCAAACTCGGTGGTTTTCGGGTCTATTTCAACGACATCCAGAGATTCTATTCCCGAATATCCGTCTATCGGCAGAGGGTCAAATCGGGCATTGCCGTTATCGCGGTGCAGCATCGCGTAAAGCGTCTCATTTTCTTTGCTTGGCCTGTTAAGGGGAATATTAAAATTTAAATGTTCGCCCGGCGTTAAAAGTTCGCTGTGTCCTATTACGGCTTTTGGTTTGAACAGGGGAATATTTTCGCTGATAACGGCGCCCGGCTGGCCCGCTCTTGATTCGTGAATATGAACAAAGCCGTTTTTTTCAAAAACAGCTTTATCAACAAATATTTCTTTGTTTGGTTTTTGATTGCCGGCTTCCAAAAAATTTTTTTCCGCTTCCAGCTTCATTCCCGTCGGCTTTTCATCGGACTTTTCTATTAGAACGGGTTTTTGCGCCAGTTTATTTTCATCAAAAGACGTTATCAGGGGCAAAGTGATAGTTTCGCTGTTTTCGTATTTCGCGCCGTTTAAGAGCCAAACCTTTTTTATGTCTTTAAGCGGAGTGTCGCCGAGAAAATATTTTGCGTAAGTGTATCCGCCGCCGCCGATTAAAAGGGCTTTTTTGGCGTCCGGATTAAAATGCCCGCCAAGCTCGTTGAATTGGGCATACCGGAAAATCAATTCATCGCTGTCCAAAAAAGTTCCGGAATGCAGTTCTTTATTAATTCTCATCAATCTAACGGTTTTTCCGGTAATTGCGTCTTTCCCTTCGTAAATTTCAATCCTGTTGTATTGGCTGTTGGCGTCGTCAAGTTTTTTAAGCTTGTTTTTGTCAATTATAATTGCTCCGTCAATGCTTAATTGTTGATTTGCTTTATTGAAATTTCTGTAATCAATTTTTTCGGCTGCGGCGAAAGTAAAATAAAATAGAGGTATCGCGAAAAGCCAAAATTTGTTTTTTGGCGATAAAAATACCGCCGTCATTACAAGAACCGAAGCGGAAATAATCAAAGCGGCGTTAATGGTGATATTGGGAATTAAAACAAAACCCGTTAAGAAAACTCCGGCAATGCCGCCGATGCTTGATAAGCCGTAAGCGGCGCCGGTTATTTTGCCGGCATCGCCGAAGTCTTTTATTTTCAGTTTAAGGGCGTAAGGAAGAATCATTCCCAAAAGCAAATTTAGGGGAATAAATAAAATAACAGCGCTTATAAGCGAACCCTGCGCAATGCCCGGTATGCCGGTTCTGACAGCCGTCATTATTAAATCTTTAAAAGCAAAAACAAAGCCGATATATAATCCGGCCGCGAGCGTAACTGCGCTTAAAAAACTCATATTTAATTTGCGGTCGGCCAGCCTTCCTCCCAAGAAATATCCCAGCGCCAGGCCCAGCAAAGCAACCCCGATAATATTTGACGAAACCGTGAGAGCAATGCCGAAATGCGGCGCTATGATTCCAAACCCGAGCAATTCAACAATCATTGTTATCGCTCCGGCGATAAAAATAGATAAATTCAATCCTTCGGCTTTGCTCAGGATTGTCCTGAGTTTACCGAAGAACAAAATATGCTTTTGCATTAAATT
>JBBUEA010000105.1:0-5775 GCA_038057035.1 Patescibacteria group bacterium
TTAAAATCATTGACAGTATGCTTAAAGCGTCAGCGTTGTTTTTATTGTCGTTAGTTTTGATGCTTCTTCCGCTAAAACCGATTAAAACTTCATTGCCATCATTTTTATCGGAAAAAGCCAATTCTTGAAAATCAACCAGTTCCTTAGTGGTTATGAGTTTTCCCCAATTTGTGATTATTAGTTTTATTTTAAATCGTTCTTCGTAAAACGCCGAAGTTTTCTCAATAATAGCCGAAATATCCGTTGCCCAATTCTTATTGGTGTTTATATATTCATTATCAACCAGCGTTCTTATATGGATATAGCGCCAGCCGGAAAAATCATAATGGCCGAATTGGAAAATATAAAATATAAATAATAAAATCGCTATAATTTTAAGACCAAAAGATTTTATCATTTCCGTCTCGCTCTCAATCCAGTTTTTAAATTTTAAAACCGCAATCTATTGCTATATTATTGCATAAAGAAAGTATTGGCAATGCAAATTCTTTTTTTTAAAAAAGCCGTCCCATTGAGTGGGGCGGTTTTTATTTAACCAAACGATAGTAAATTCTGTAAAATAGCTTAATGATTTTGAAATTTCTGTATTTATTGAATTTAATAATTGTTTTATTCCAAGAGTTAAACTTTTTATAATCAGGATTTTCGTCTTGAAGAAAATTCTCAGCCTTTTTGTCCATAATAGTGCCGGATTTATGTCCGGCCGAGAATAAGTGTGCCAGTTCGTGCTTTAAAATTTTAGTTTGGTCTGTAGGGGGAAATTGATTGGTTATTAAAACTATAAATGAATTCGCATATCCGTAAACGGGCGTATTGTTTGATTTCGGGAGTTTTCTTCCTGTAAATCCTATAATAATGTCGTTTTTTGAAATATCGTATAGGGCAAATTCTTTCATTGAAGCGTCGTCTTTTTGGCTTAGGATAGGAATTAAGCCCGCTGATTTAAGAGAGATTTGGAACTCTTCCTCATAAAATCTTTTAGTTTCATCAAGAATATTAGGAAGGAAAATTTTCCAATGAGGATTTTGTTTTATATAATCTGCGTCAATGACTATAAGAGCGTAAAGGGAACGGTTGCCGGATAAATTAAAAGCGCTGAAATTAACAAAGTAAATCATTAAGAAAATTAAAACTGAAAAAATAGCTACTTTTTTCTATTTTTTCATTTCTAACCTCGTTTTATTTGTAAAATCTCTATTTTGAGCTTATAATAATTTAGAATTTTTGGCAATGCCGGAGTAGCTCAGTGGTAGAGCAATCGCTTCGTAAGCGATGGGTCGCGAGTTCAAATCTCGCCTCCGGCTCAATGGAAAACATAAATATTATCACAATTTCTGTTTTTGCCGGCGTTGGCGGGGAAGACGCCAAGGACTGGACGCAGATGCTTTTGCGGATGTATCACAAGTACGCCGAAAAAAATAAATGGCCGGTTCGTTTTATCAGCGATAACACCATTGAAATTAAAAGCCAGCTGGCTTATCAGAAGTTAAAAAATGAATCCGGAGTTCACCGTCTGGTCAGGATTTCCCCTTATGACGCCAAGCAATTAAGGCATACTTCTTTTGCTTTAGTTGAAGTTTTGCCTGAACTGGAAACCGTTTTGGCTGAAAAAATAGCTATTCCGGAAAAAGATTTAAAGATTGAATTTTACCGTTCTTCCGGTCCGGGCGGCCAAAATGTCAATAAAGTGGAGACCGCTGTCCGTCTTGTTCATTTACCAACCGGTATTTCAGCCGCTTCTCAAGCCGAACGTTCGCAAGTTCAGAATCGCGAGCGGGCGTTCCGTCTTTTAAAAGCTAAATTGGCAAAAATTATGGAAGAGAAAAAAGAGGTGGAATTAAGCAATTTAAGGGTTAAAGTAACGCCTGAATGGGGGCATCAGATACGCTCTTATGTTTTGCATCCTTATAAAATGGTTAAGGATATCAGAACCGGCGTTAAAGTAAGTAATCCCGATAAAGTTTTAGACGGCGACCTTGATAAGTTTATTGAAGCAGTGATAAAATAATAAGGGCTTTCTCTAAATTTCAGAGTCTTGAGCAAAGCAGAAGGACGAATGAAATTTAGCTGCCAAACCTTACCGAGCACATAAATTTAAACCTACGACCGTTAAATAAAAAGATTTTTATAGATAATGATTGATTTTTATTTAGTGATGTCATCATAAATTTATGTGCTCGGTGCTCAATGTTGTAGCTAAATTTATTTCGCTCGGCCCCATTAGATATTATCTAACGGGGTAAACATTGAGCCTCGCTCATAAATTTAGACAACATTGGCATGATTTCTTTTAACGGAGTTTCAAAGTTTTACAACGGCACGCCGGCGCTTGACGGCGTTAGCTTTAAAATCAATCCCAAAGAATTCGTTTCGGTTGTCGGTCGGTCCGGCGCCGGAAAATCAACGATTATAAAGCTTTTAATAGGCGAAGAAAAACCGACCAAAGGCAGGGTTGTTTTCGGTTCTTATGAAGTCAATAAACTGAAATCAAACGAACTTTCCAAACTGCGCAGGCATATCGGCATTGTTTTTCAGGATTTTCGGCTTTTAAACGGCAAAACTGTTTTTGAGAATGTGGCTTTTGCTTTGGAAGCCGCGGGGCGGCCCCAGCGGGAAATTGACGAATTTGTTCCGCAGGTTCTTGATTTGGTGGGCCTTAAAGACAAGATGCAGAATTTTTCTTATGAGCTTTCCGGCGGAGAAAAGCAAAGAGTGGCGATTGCGAGAGCAATGATTCATCATCCGGAAGTCATCGTGGCCGACGAACCCACCGGCAATTTGGACCCTTTTAACACTTGGGAAGTCATCAGGCTGCTTCTTAAAATCCATGAGCTTGGCAGTACCGTTATTTTAGCCACTCATTCAAAGGAAATTATCAATACTTTGAGCCGTCGCGTTATCAGCATTGATAATGGTAAAATTATACAAGATGATGAACATGGCAGATATATATTGGCATGATAACCACTTTATCTAGGATAATAAAATACGGGGTTCAAAGTTTTATAAGAAACGGCTGGCTTTCAACCGCAACGGTGGCGGTCATGATACTGGCTTTGTTTGTTTTTCAGGTTTTGATTCTTTTCGGCGTTGTAACCAAGACCGCTATTTTGGCTTTGCAGGATAAAATTGACATTAGCGTTTATTTCAAAATCAGCGCGCCTGAAGACGAGGTTTTAAAAACCAAGAGGTCGCTTGAAAGTTTAAGCGAGGTTAAAAAAGTTGAGTACATTTCTCGCGAACAGGCTTTGTCTGATTTTGAAAGCAAGCACAGGGAAGATGAAATAGTCAGTCAGGCGCTTAAAGAGCTTGAATCAAATCCGCTTTCGGCGTCTTTGAACATAAAAGCTCAAGACCCAAGGGAGTACGCGGCCATAGCGGCTTACCTTGATAACGAAACAATTAACACTTTTGTTGATAAAGTTTCATACAGTCAGAATCAGACTGTTATAGATAAGTTAATTTCAATCGTTGACGGGGTGGAGCAGGGGGGTCTTATTATCGGATTGATTCTGGCGGCAATAGCAATTTTGGTAACTTTTAATACTATTCGTTTGGCGATTTATTCAAACAGGGAGGAAATCGGCATTATGCGTCTGGTCGGCGGCTCAAATTATTTTATCAGGGGGCCTTATGTGGTTGAGGGCATTCTTTACGGAATTTTATCCGCTGTTTTAAGCTTAGTTGCCGTTACTCCTTTGATTATTTTAGTTTCTCCTTATTTAGAAGGTTTTATTCCGGGAATGGGTTTGCAATCTTATTTTTACGCCAATTTTTTCACCTTGTTTGGTTATCAGCTGGTTTTTGGCGTTGGATTGGGAATTGTTTCAAGCGTGATAGCGGTTAGGCGTTATCTTCGCGTTTAACCATTTTTGCCCAAGAGTCCAGCTGAAAGCGGAACGATTAGCCGCAAAAATGAGTTACCCCGCCCTCTAGGCGCGGGTAATATAGAAAAAATATATGAAACAAGATAATCAATTCAAAAACATCAATAAACAAAGGTCAGTATGCTTAGAGGGCGGGGTGCTCAAATTTATACCTGCTCGCTTCGCTCGCAGATAAATTTGGCATATATCCCGCTGATTTTAGGCACCGGACGTGAAGGCCGCAACAGCGAAATAGCGGCTAATTTTGTTTTGGGCGAAATCCGCAAACGTCCGGAAATTGAAACGGAATTGATTGATGTTCGTGATTATCGTTTGGAGTTTACTGATAATACTGAAACATCGCCGGTAGCTAGAAAATTAGCGGAAAAAGTCCTTAGAGCGGACGGTTTTATCATTGTTTCGCCGGAATATAATCATAGTTATCCGGGGGAGTTAAAAATGATGCTGGATATGCTTTTTGAACAATACGCCAGAAAGCCAGTGGCTATTTGCGGAGTATCGGCCGGCGGTCTCGGCGGCGTAAGAATGGTTGAACAATTGCGTTTGGTGGCGATTGAATTTCATATGGTTCCGGTTCATAACGCTGTTTATTTTTCTTTCGTTAAGAATCTTTTTGACGAAAATGGAATTATAAAAGACCAGTTATACGGTTTAAAAGTTAATAAACTTCTTGATGAGCTGGTTTGGTACGCAAACGCGCTTAAAGAAGCGAGGAGTAAAGAAGAAATATAAGAAGTGTCATGGGGCGTAGGGACGGAATTTCGGCAAAGAAAATGGCTCGACCGAAGTCGAGCCTGATGAGCACCGAGCGGCTTAGAAGCCGAACAAGGCGCGAAAGAACTGGAGAGGATGATCCTTCATCCACCGAAGAAATTCACGACGAGTCATCTGTTGATCCTTTTTCATTGCTACCTCCATACTGGATTGACTATGAAAAGTATAGCAGTAGATGATTATAATGTCAAGTTTTTGTCCCCATGACATTTTCTATAATCCAGCTAATTCAGTGGATGCAGAAGCAAGAAAATGGCTTAAAATAAAGAAAATCCCTGCGTGACAGTATTAAAGTGTATAAGGTGTCATGAGCAATGAGGATATGAAAACACTAAAATTTAGACACAATTTAGTTCAGAAAATCTTAGACGGCAGTAAAACTGTTACGTGGCGATTTTTTGACGATAAGGATTTACAGGTAGGAGATCAACTTAAATTTATTGATTGGGACAACGGAAATAATTTGCTGAAGTAGAGATCGTAAAAGTGCGAGAAAAGAAATTAGGGGAGATAGATGAGAAAGACTTTAAGGGGCACGAGAAATACGAAAACGACAAAGAAATGTTAAAACATTATAGAGAATACTATGGAGAAAAAGTTGATACGGATACCGTAATTAAAATAATCGATTTTAAATTCCTGCGGGCTAGTCAATAAGTACAGAAGCGCTACTGGTAATGGGAATATTAAAATGCTCAATCGTATAGATGGATTAAGCGCAAAAGATAAATTAATAAGGAAATTTGTTTAGTCGGAACAAAAAACGCCCTTATAAGGGCGTTTTTTAATTGGATGTTATAGTTTATTGAATAGCCGAGAAAGCGTTTACCAAACCCCAGCCGAATAAGTTGTCAAATCCAGTTGTTCCCAAATCAACGGCTTTATCCCGCAGTTTTTGTTTAACTTCAGCAGGGTCCCATTTGCCGTTTAAATTAACGTCATAAGCGCCGATAGGTGAATTTATTACAAGCGCCGCGGAACCGGCAACATGCGGACTGGCCATTGAGGTTCCGGAAAGAGTGGCGTAGGAGGTTCCTTTATAGGTTGAAAGAATGGAAACTCCGGGCGCCGCCAAATCAATTTCCGGTCCGCGGCTTGAGAAACTCGCGAGGTT
>JBBUEA010000105.1:5785-8912 GCA_038057035.1 Patescibacteria group bacterium
GTTAATATCTGTGGCTGAAACAGCGATGACTTCCGGATACGCGGCTGGAAAACTAACGGCTCCGCCGCTGTTTCCGGCCGCGGCTACTATGGTTACTCCGGCGTTGTAAGCGGCTATGACCGCGTCATGGAAACTTTGGACATTTGAAGTTGAGCCCAAGCTCATATTAGCGACTTTAATGCCGTTGGCCGTTGCCCATTGGATTCCTTCAATAACATCAGAAAGAAAACCGGAGCCGTTTCTGTTAAGAACTTTAATGGCATAAAGGTCAATATTCGGTCCGGCGCCGACAACTCCCAAGCTGTTATTAAGAGCCGCTGCAATTCCAGCCACATGAGAACCGTGGCCGTTATCGTCATTCCAGCTTTTAGTCGGATTAATGGTGTTGACCCCGCCTTTTATATTAACAGCAAGGTCGGGATGGTCTTTAGAAATGCCAGTGTCAATAATGCCGACTTTTATGGGATTAGCGGTATTACCGGTTGGCCAAACAAGTTCGGCGTCAATTCTGTCTATGCCCCATGGAAGCGTTTGGCTTGGGCTGGGTGCTGGTGCTTTATTAGCTTTGTTATTTCGGTCTAAAGCAAAAACTTCAATATCGTCATCTATTCTTAAAATTCCGGCATGCTGTTCCAACGCTTCTTCCGAAGCTGTGTCAGGCAACCAAACAGCCGAGCCGTTTATAAGCGACAAATCTTTGAATTTTACGCCGCCGTGTTTGGAAACCAATTCGTCTTTAGCTTGTTCGTTTAAAGCATCGCTGAAAACTACGATTTTCCGACCGCCGCCCTTTTCAGCACTTATCAGCAAAGGCGTTATTAAAAATATTAAAACCGACCCAAAAAATTTACGAGTTATATTATTCATTTTTTTAAATTACTTTAATTAATCGACTTTTTAAATTAAGTTTTGATTAAATTGTAGCGCTGTCGCGTTGATTTGTCAAAAGATAAAAGCCGCCCTGTAAAAAGGTCGGCTTTTTATTCGTTTACCAAACTTCCCAAATCGGTTCCCGGCCCTCAAAACAGCCGAAACAAAAGTTATTGGGATTTTCGCGGAATTCTTTAATCGCGTCTTTAAGGTCGTCAATAGTCAGATAAGCCAGAAAATCCGCCTCTATTTCTTTGCGAATCGCTTCAATATCGGCAGTTTTATCATTGAGATATTTCGCGGCAATAAGATTATCGTTATGATTAATGCCTTTTTTGCATGGGCCTATAATCGGAGGAGCGCTGGAAATGAAGCCTATCCAAGCCGCGCCGTTCATTCTTAAGCTTCTGATAATTTTTCTCGCTGTTATGCTTCGCACTATTGAATCATCAAGGACCCAGACTCTTTTTCCTTTTACTTTTTCCCCGATAATGCTGAATTTTTCTCTTACCGTATTTTCTTGTTCTTCTTGGTTGGGCTGGGTAAAGCTCCGTATTGTTTCTTCATGGCCTCTTATTATTGCCCGTTCAAGAGGTTTTTGGCGGTATTTACAGAATCCGTCAGCGAAATAATTGGATGAATCCGGCGGATTGGTGATTACGTCATTATTTTCAATAAACTTGCCGTATTTTTCAGCGGCTATTTTACCCAGCAGTTCTCTGAATTTCCAAACAGGCAGATTGAATACGGTTGAAGAGGGGAAGGAAAAATATATATTTTCAAAAACGCATTGTTTTATTTTAACCGGTTTATCCAGTAATTGATGCGATTTTAAGCCTTTTTCATTTATAACTATTATTTCTCCCGGATTGATTTCTCTTATGAATTTAGCGGAAATTTTTTCAAAAGCGCGATTCTCTGAAGCGACAACATAGCCGTTATTTAAAGTTCCAAGCGCGAGCGGTCGGTTACCTGACGGGTCTCGGCAGGCGATTAATTGCGTTTTTTCGCCGTTTTTAATCAGCATTATTAAGGCGTAAGTTCCGCGGTAATCGGCCAAGCCTAATTTTATCGCTTCAAGGATATCTTCTTTGCCGGCAATGGCTATGTAATGCAGTATGAACTCTGAATCAGAATCAGTCGTGAGAATTGCATTATATTCTTTCAGTTCTTGCAGCATTTCTTCAAAATTTGGGGTGTCGCCGTTATGAGCCAGCCAAATTTCATCTTGGCCTATTTTTGCGTATAACGGCTGGACATTTTTTTTCGCCGTCAGGTTGCCGGAAGTTCCATATCTTAAATGTCCTGCGCTGGCTATAAATTTATCATTGTCCTTGAATTGGGAATAAACTTTGATAGTTAGCATTGAAAGGGCTGGAACCGGCCCGAATTTTGTTGCTTTATCATGGAATATTGTTCCGTCTTTTTGGATCAGGGTGATGCCGGCGCCATTTTCGCCTCTGTATTTTAAGGCTGACATTGCTTTAGGCATAACGTTTAAAGGTATATCCGGTCCGAACATTCCAACAATTCCGCACATAAAATCTCCTTTTTGTCGTGGTTAATGGTTTTAAAAATGCCGTTAAAACATTAACAAATGATATAAATTATGTCTAGGATATGTTAAGGTATTTTGTTTGCCGGTGAATTTTTGGTATGATTTAAACAGAATTTTAAATTTTAATAAGGGAGGAATGTTATGAAAATGCGTTGGCTTTTAGCGCTGCGGGTTTTGATTACTATTTTAGTTTTGGGAATAGCGGCCTTTGTCATTGTTTACATTGCCGCTCCGGCTGAAAACGGTTTAACGTTTTTCAAGGAAAAGGACAAAATTATTTATAAAATTGATTTAACTGTTGATTTGAAGAAACAGCATCTGTGCGTTTTACTTCATGAAAACAGGGATATTCAGGAAGTTTATAATATCGTTATTTTAAACAGCGATAAGTTTCCTGTTTTCCCTGACAATTATAAAGTTGACGATAGCGGTAATATACAAGCTTACTTTCGGCTTTCGGCGGTATCCGATAATTTTTCCGTGGCTGTTATTAAATTTGATAACGAGACTTTGGCTGCCGATATTGAATTTCCCAATATTAATCTTGCTTTAATTCCCGGAATTAAAGATTTTTAATCGTCATTGATGACGCGGCAACCTCTCCTGTTTATGGGAGAGGTTTTATTTGTTAGAATATAGCAAACCCCGTTATTAAGGAAATAACGAAATTCATAATTGCCTGATTCGCTTGGAGCTGTG
>JBBUEA010000106.1:0-10821 GCA_038057035.1 Patescibacteria group bacterium
TGATAAATCAATTAAAAATTCAAAAATCTGCCTATATATTATGAAGACGAGCCCATCTTGTCAATTAACAATGAATGATTTACGATTCCATTCAATCAAAAGAAATGGAAAAAATTAGCATAAACGACAAAAACTACCCGCGGCTTTTAAAAGAAATAAGCGGCCCGCCAGAAACGCTATATATATTAGGAAGCCTACCGGATGAAAACGCGCCGAAAATCGCTATTGTCGGAACGCGCAAAGCAACCGATAACGGCCGCTTAATCGCCAAAAAAATCGCCAAAGAACTTTCCGAAGCCGGCGCGATTATAGTCAGCGGATTAGCGATGGGCATTGACACCGCGGCTCATGAAGGCGCGGTACTAGCCGGAGCCAAAACAATAGCAACGCTTGGCAACGGCTTAAATAACATTTATCCCAGTCAAAATCAAAATTTGGCGAAAAAAATTATTGAGTTTGACGGCGCGATTATTTCCGAATATCCGCCGGAAGAACCGGCATATCCCGCGAATTTCCTTCAAAGAAATCGGATAATAAGCGGCTTAAGCATTGCCACGGTTGTCGTGGAAGCGCCGCTTCGTTCCGGTTCTCTGGTTACAGCCAGACTCGCCCTGGAACAAGGGCGGGAAGTATTTGTAGTGCCCGGACCGGCAAACAGCTTTAATTACGCCGGTTCCCATCTTTTAATCCGCGACGGCGCCCGCCTAATTGCTTCCGCCAAAGACATAATTGAAGACTTGGGATTAATGCCGGATAAACTTTCAAAAAACGCGAGCCCAAACAACAGCCAAAGCGTCCAAACCACAAACAAGCAATTAACCGGTGAAGAAAAAGTCATTTTTGATATTATTAAAAATAACCCCAAAACTTTAAATATTGACAAGATTGCGGAATTAACTAAATTAAAAATTCAAACCGTTAATCAAGCAATAACATTCCTAACGATGAAATCATTAATTAAAGAAACGGCTCGGGGCTACTCAATAAAATGAAAAATACTTCCCTTATTATCGTTGAAAGCCCGACCAAGGCAAAAACAATTTCCAGATTTCTGGGAAAAGAATTTAAAGTGGAATCTTCTTACGGCCATGTAAGGGATTTGCCGAAAAGCAAGCTTGGCATTGATATTGAAAAAAACTTTGAGCCGCAATATATTATTCCCAAGAAAGCCCAAAAAAACGCCACCAACCTTAAAAAGGAAGCCGGCAAGTCCGCGGAAGTCATTCTCGCCACCGATGAAGACCGCGAAGGCGAAGCCATTGCCTGGCACATTTCAAAAATTCTCGGCGAAGATAAAACAACCAAAAGAATAGTTTTCCATGAAATCACCGAAACAGCCATTGAAAACGCGTTAAAAAACCCGAGACCTATTAATTTTGATTTGGTGAACGCCCAGCAGGCGCGGCGCGTTATGGACAGGTTAGTCGGCTATAAATTGTCGCCGTTTTTATGGCAGAAAATCAGCCGCGGTCTTTCAGCCGGAAGAGTGCAATCTGTGGCTCTCCGTCTTATAGTTGAAAGGGAGAAAGAAATACGCAATTTCAAGCCGGAGGAATACTGGACCGTTACGGCTTTGCTTGAAAAAAACTCCGCCGATTCCGCCGAGCCGAAAAATTTTGAAGCGCATCTTGTAAAAATAAATAGCCAGCCCGTTCCCAAGCCCGGAATTAAAAATAAAGAAGAGGCCGACAGCATAGTTGATGATTTAAAAAAATCGGAGTTTAAAGTTTTAAAAGCCGAAAAAAAAGAAGCGAGAAAGAACCCCTTGCCGCCTTTTACCACCAGCACTCTCCAGCAGGAAGCGGTAAAAAAACTCGGCTATTCAAGCAAAAAAACAATGTTTCTGGCTCAACGGCTTTACGAAAACGGACTGATTACTTATATGAGAACGGACTCGTTTAATCTTTCGCGGGAATCTCTTGTTGAAGCGAAAAAATGGATAAACCAAAATCTCGGCGGCGATTACGCCGGCTCCAGTCCGCGTGTTTTTAAAACTAAATCAAAACTCGCCCAGGAAGCGCATGAAGCCATCCGGCCGACCGATGTTTTCAAAAAAAGCGATGATATAAAAATGGAATCTGCCGATAAAAAAATTTACGACCTTATTTGGCGCAGGTTTGTCGCTTCCCAGTTGCCACAGGCTGTTTTCAGCGCCGCGGCTGCGGATATTGAAGCCGGAAAACATCTTTTAAGGGCAACCGGAACAATCCTGCAATTTGACGGCTATCTTAAAATCTGGCCGCAAAAATTCCAGATTAAAGAACTGCCCGACCTGCAAACCGGAGAAACAGTAAAACCAATAAAAATAATTCCAGAACAGCATTTTACCGAGCCGCCGGCGCGATACAACGAAGCCAGTCTTATAAAAACCCTGGAAGAATACGGCATCGGCCGGCCTTCAACTTACGCGCCTACAATCTCCGTTATCCAAGACAGGTATTATGTCGCCAAAAACGAACAGCGAAGATTCCAGCCCACTGAAATGGGGGAAACGGTCAATAAAATGCTTACCGAGCATTTTCCGGCAATAGTTGACATCCAATTCACCGTTAAAATGGAAAACGAGCTTGATGAAATCGCCGAAGGCAAAAAAGAATGGCCTTTGGTTATAAAAGAATTTTACGAACCGTTTTCAAAAAACCTTGAAGAAAAATACTTATCGGTTGAAAAAGAAAAGCCCAAGATTGAAACAACCGACCAAAAATGCGAAAAGTGCGGCAAGGATATGATTGTCAGAAACGGCCGGTTCGGAAAATTCATAGCCTGCTCCGGTTTCCCCGAATGCAAAAACACTAAATCTTTAAATCAGGGAAAATCTTTCGGCGCCTGCCAAAAATGCGGCAAAGGAGAAATAGTTAAAAAAAGAACCAAGAAAGGCAGATTCTTCTACGGCTGTTCAAAATATCCCGATTGCGATTTTGCCGCCTGGAAAATGGAAGAAAAGAAAGAAAACGCGCCAGTTGAAAAATAACTTAAAAAAGAATAGGCTAAACTTGTTCAATAATTGAACAAGTTTTTATTTTATGGACGCAAAAAAAGTAAAAGAACTTATCGCCAAAGACAAAAACGGCCCTGCGGCGCGGGCTTATAAATTCGCCCAAAAAGCCCACCAGAATCAAAAACGGAAAAATGGCGAGCCGTATTTTAACCATTCTTTGGCCGCGGCTGAATATGTCGCCGAATGGGGGCTTAATGAAACCGCTGTAGCCGCCGCTTTACTGCATGACGTCGCCGAAGACACATCTTACACGCTTGAAGACATAGAAAAAGAATTTGGCGAAGAAATAAGGTTTTTGGTTGACGGCGTGACAAAACTTGGCACTATTAAATACCGCGGCGTTGAAGCGCAGGTGGAAAATATCAGAAAAATGATACTGGCTTTAAGTCAGGACATCAGTGTCATTATCATAAAACTCGCGGACCGGCTCCATAATATGAAAACCCTCGGCGCTTTGCCGCCGCAAAAACAAAAAAGAATCGCTCTGGAAACAATGGAAATTTACGCGCCTCTCGCTTACCGGCTCGGAATGCAAAAAATCACCGGCGAGCTGGAGGACCTCGCTTTTCCGTATATTTATCCGCAGGAGCACCGCTGGCTTATAAACAGCATGAAAGAACGTTATGAAGAAAGGGAAATATACCTCAAAAAAGCCATTCCGATAGTCCAAAAAGCGCTGAAAGAAAACAATATTGAACCGCTTTTCGTTGACTACCGGGCCAAACGTTACGCCAGCCTTTATAAAAAACTCCAACGCTATGACATGGACATTGAAAAAATTTACGACTTGGTGGCTCTTAGAATAGTCGTAAAAACCGTGGCTGACTGCTACGCGGCTTTGGGTGTAATCCATAAAATCTGGCCGCCGCTTCCCGGAAGAATCAAAGATTATATTTCCCTGCCCAAACCCAACGGCTACCGCAGTCTGCACACAACGGTATTTTTTATTGACAATAAAATCACCGAAGTTCAAATTAGAACCCAAGAAATGAACGAAGAATCGGAGCACGGCATCGCGGCGCACTGGGCTTACGAGCAAATTAAAGGCACTAAAAAATATCTTGAGCGGGAAGCGGCAATCGCCAAAACCAAAGAACTCCAGTGGGTCCAGCAATTACGGCAATGGCAGAAAGAATTCACCAATCCCGACGATTTTATCCGTTCCCTTAAAATAGATTTTTTAAAAGACAGGATTTTCGCCATAACCCCGAAAGGCGAAGTCATAGACCTGCCGGTCGGCGCCACGCCCATTGACTTCGCTTACCAAATTCACAGCGAAATCGGCGACCAAGCCAGCGGCGCCAAAATAAACGGCCGCATTGCTTCGCTTGGTACGGAATTACACTCGGGAGACATAGTGGAAATAATCATCCAAAAAGGCAAAAAACCTTCCGAATCCTGGCTGGAATCGGTCAAAACATCAGCCGCCAAAAACCGCATTAAAACCGCATTAAAAAGTAAACGCCGCGCCGCTTTTATGACAAAAATAGAAAAGAATAAAAATATTGAATTTAAAATAACAGCCGAAGACCGCGTCGGACTGCTCAAAGATATTACAGCCGCGGTATCGACCTCAAAGGTTAATATCGCGAGCGTCAGCACTAAAGCCATAGCGCCGGCAAGCCCGTTTCATCTGTTAAAAATACTCTGCGATTTAAAAAATCAGCAAAAAGCCGAGAAACTGCTGTTAAAGATAAAAAAAATCAAAGGGGTTCGCGAAGTGGGTTATCGCTGGAGCGAATAATCTTGCTTAAAATATTTTCCAATTCTTCGCGGGAATAAAATTTTATCATAATTTTTCCACGTTCGCCGATTTTACGGACTTTAACCCTTGTCCCAAGCGCTTCTTCAAGCCGGACGCTTAAAAGCTCGCTTTCCGGGTCGGCTTTTATCCGGTCAATTTCCGAATCAACATCCCCTGCCGGCTGAACTCCGGCCGCGTCGGCTATTTTTCTCCTAAGCTCGCGCACGCTTAAATTGCTTTTAACCAATTCGTTAAAAAGGTTTGTTTGTTGAGCGGCGTCGGCAACCGCCAAAAGAGCGCGGGCGTGGCTTTCGCTTATTTTATTCTGGCTTAAAGCCTCCTGAATAAAAGCCGGTAAGTCCAATAGCCGTAAAGTGTTGGCAACGGTCTCGCGGCTTTTGCCGATTCTTTGCGCCACTTCCCGCTGGGTTAAACGGAATTCTTCCTGCAAACGAGCGTAGGCCCTGGCGGTTTCCAAAGGATTCAAATCCGAACGTTGAACGTTTTCAATAATAGCCAGTTCCAGCCTTTCTTTTTTTTCATCAACCTGGCGAACAATAACCGGCACCCTTTCCCAGCCTATCAGTTTGGCGGCCATCAGCCTGCGCTCGCCGGCAATCAGCTGATATTCCACGTCAGCGCCGGTCGGCGTTTCTTTCTCAATTTTGGAAACCACCAGCGGCTGAAGAATGCCAAACTCGCGGATTGATTCCGATAATTCTTTCAAAGATTCCTGATTAAAATCGCGGCGCGGCTGAAAAGGGTTCGGCTTTATTTTTTCAACTTCAATATGGAAAATCGGGGTTGAATCGAATAATTTTAAATCTTTTTCGTTCATCTTTTTATTTATTAACTGCTCGCTTGAGACATTATTTCCTTAAAAGCCTCCTCGCGCACCGAATCATCGCCGTATTTTTGTTTCGCTTCCTCTACCGCGCGCCCTAACGCCTCTTGATAAACTTTATATTCAGCGGAAGATTTTTTCCCCGCCTCGCCCAAAGCTTTTAAAATAATGGTGCGGGATAAAATTTCGTTTAAATCAGAGCGAAAATGTTCTTTAACCAAACTTTGGTTTTTTATTTCTTTAAATTTTTCAAGCAATAAATCCAATTGTCCTTCATAAGGATTATTAACTTTGCCGGGCGTTGTAAAAAAGGTTACGCTTTCAATCATCTCTTTTTTATCAGAATTGGTAAATTTGGCTTGATAAAATTTTTCATCTCCTTTAATATTCGGGTCGCCGGCATCCTGAACTTCAATATTAGTTAAATTAACATTGTATTCCTTCCCATCTATTTCCAAAACCGAAACGCCGTTAATATATTTAACAAAATAGCCGTCCTTGCTGGTAAATTTTTTTAATTCTTTCAGTTCGGTTTTTTTAATAACAGCCTCTATCTTTTCTTCTTCTTTATTAAGTTCGGCATAAACCTCGCTTGGTTTCGCCGCTTCCAGGCCGGCGCCAAAAGACCCGAGCGCCGCTGTCAAAGCAATAGCTCTTTTATAATCGCTGATTTTTTCCTGCATTTTTTCCAGCCAATTTTTATCAGCGCCGATTTCGGTTTTTTGTTCTTCTTTTTGTTCATCCGGCCGAGTAATATTTTCAGCCGGAGGAGATTTTTCCAAAGAAAACCCTTCTTTCATGCCAATGTTGTCCCGCCTAAATTTTCGGCGGTTTTATTTGATTAATCTTGGTAAGTTGTTGAATTAATGACTTTTAATATTATTGACATAGTTTAATGCTGAAAGCGAGCCGAAAACTTGGGCGGGCTATCACATTGAACACCCTGTGAAATGCCGCCTTGCGGCACTGCCTTGCCCTGTGAAATAGCCCGCGAGGCTACTGCTAAAAGCAGTATTTCACAGGGTAAGGTTTGCTGATCCCGCCATAGGCGGGAAGCAAGCCCTTACCTATACAATATAATAAATTTTTGGCATAATCAAATGTAAATATTTAGCCCGAGTGGCGGAACTGGCAGACGCGCACGACTCAAAATCGTGTGAGGAAACTCATGAGAGTTCGAGTCTCTCCTCGGGCACCAATAGCAAAAATCGCCAAATCTCTGAACGTTTCAATAAAGAATTTGATAAAATAAAACTATGAATGAATATTTAATTTGGATTTTGGTCGCAGTAAATATTTATCTTTTGCTTTCGTTGAGGAAAGAAAAAAACGCTTGCGTGTTTTGACGACATTTGTCGGTGGACTTATAAAATTTGTTTCAAAAGTCCCTGCGATGATTGACGAGATTGTGCATAAAAAAGTGAATCCGCGAGATATTAATAGTTATGAAATAATTCTAAAAGATATTGGGATGTTTTTGAACAAGATTTCTGGACAATGCCATATGAAAAATTCGTAAAATCTAACCGTAATTTATTCTGGGAAGAAAAATTAAGTAATGGAGGGTTTAATCAAATGTTTCTAGATTTTCACGATAAATGCGTAAAAGAATGGCATGTAAGTCAACATAATAAGGATGAGAGTTGAGAAAATGATGAAATGCAATAAATAATAAGATTTAAAATGTTTTCAAAAACAAATATTTTTATAATCGCGGGCATCGCAACAGTTTTAATAATAGTTTTCATCGGACGGTATTTAAATGTAAAAAACGAATCAACGCCAAAAATCCCTGAACCGTCAAAATCATTTCCAACCCAACAGGAATGCGAACAAACAACCAAAAAACAATGCGGTTTTAAAACTTGCGATTTTATTCCAAAAGGAAAAACTTACGAGGAAGTCTGCGGCAAAGATTTTAGAAAAGGCTGGGTGCCGATAAATTAAAAGAGCCTCGCGATGGCGGGACTCTTTTTTTTAATTTTCAAATCCTATCTCTTCTAAAAATCTTGCTCCCCCTTGATGGCCCAAGCTAATTGACCTTTTAATTCCCTCCGGATAACAAAGAGCGGTTGTAACAGGCAACGGCCATTCCGGCTGAAGAACATAAAGTTCGTTTCTCTTTTTGCCCTGAAAACTGAATAAGGCGCTGTTAAAGATTTCCGCCGCCGCTTCTTTTGCCGGCTGGGGAATAAATTCAAGGATTTCCGATTTAAGATTTCTATAAATATCAATATCCCGATTAACTCGTTTTGTTCTGCGAACCTGGCCGTCGGCTGTATCCGAAGACTGAATATCATCAGCCGTATTTAAATCAGCAAGCCAGCCGTCGGGATTATCTTTACGCGGCTGATGATTTTTCGGGTCAGTCCGAATCGCTACAATCGTATCGCATTTATTCCTATGAGCGTAAACCACCGGCAATGGCAGTATTCTCGCGCCGTCGTTATTTTTTGCCCCCATAATTTCAATCGGAGAAAAAATAACCGGCAAAGCGGTTGACGCCAGCAAGGCTTTTTTCAGAGTTTCATTATCATAAGCCCGGTTAGACCAAGCTTTGGGCCCTCGGGTTTCAAAATCACAAGTAATAATGTCAAAACCAACGGAAGCGGAACGGATTTTATCCATATTTAAGTTATCAATTAAAAATTGGATTTTCCGGTTGGTATAAAGCGAAGGCGCTTTAATAAACTCAAAAAATAAAATCATAAACAGCGATTTCGGACTGGTGAAAAGTTTTTTAAGCTTATGTTTGTGCTCCTTGCGCAGTCTGCGGAACGGCTTTATAAAAGCTTCTTCTTTATCAATCTCATAAATATCCGAGGGAATTTTTATTAAATTATACCAAATATCAACTATTTCAAGAATTATATTTTGCGGTTCACCGGCTTCCAAACGACCGATAATTTCCGTCATTTTCGCTCCCACCAAAGCGCCGACAGAACCTCCGCTGATATAGTTAGGAAAAAACGCCGAGTCTAAAAATGCTTTTAAAATTCCGGCAATCCAAGCGCCTTTAAATCCGCCCCCACCTAAAACAAAACCAAGCTTGCCCAAATTCTCCCGTTTCATTCATCACTCCTTTATAAAAATTTTTAAAATAGCAATTAATAATAAAAGTACCTGAAAGCCTGAAAAAAAGAAAGGGTTATAAATTAATTTTTGCCAACAATGCGCCGGCTGATAATAACGCTTAAAACGCCGACTAAAAAACCCGCTAAAATATCACTAGGCCAATGCACTCCAGCCGCCACTCTTGCGATACCCATCAAAAAAGATAAAACGAAAAATAAAATGCCCAAATTCTTATTTTCAAAAAATAAAACTCCGGCTAAAGCAAAGAAAAAAGCCGCATGCCCTGAAGGAAAAGCGCCGGAATCAAGTTTTTGAATAAGAGGAGTAAAGGATAAATCAATGAAAGGACGAGAACGATGATAAAAAAAACGAACTAATTCCGTGATTATGCCTCGGCTTAAAACAATTGCCAGCAAAGCGCATAAAAAGAAACGGCATCGTTTAATTCGGTCTTTAATAAAAACCAGATAAATAATCGCCGCGAAAAACATAAGATAAGCAAGGTAATCGGCTAAAAAAATTATCAGCCAATCAAAAAATTTCGCCTGTCCGGCGAAACCATGAAAAAAACCGAAAATCGCCGAATCAAATGTCATCGAACAAAAGGCAAGAGTCCCAGAAACCGCGCCCTTTTAATGGCAGTGGCCAGAAAACGCTGATGTCTGGCGCAAATACCGGTATGGCGCGGGTCAATAATTTTACCCTGACTGGAAACAAACCTTCTTATAAGGTCAATTTCTTTATAATCAACGGTTTTTAAGTTTTGAGAACAAAAAAAACACTGTTTTTGCATAATTCAAAAATTAAAACGGCAGGTCTTCGGCTTTTATTTCCCCTTCATCTATATTAATTTCCGGAATCGCTTCATGGGCTGGCTGGGCCGGAGCCGAATAATTTTCATTTTTAAAACCTGAACCGGTTTGCGGCGCGGCCTGACCGCCCGGCCTTGGACCCAGCTGCATCCTTTCACAGATTATTTCCGTTGTTTTCCTGTTTTGGCCCTGCTTATCCTGCCATGCTCTGGTTCGCAAACGGCCCTCAACGAGCACTAAACTGCCTTTAACCAGAAACTGGGAAGCTATTTCCGCCTGCCTACCCCACACAACAACATTATGAAATTCAACCTCCTCCTGTTTACTGCCGGCTTTATCAGTCCAAACCCTGTTAGTCGCGATACTAAAAGAAGACACTTGCGCTCCTGTCGGCGTAGTTCGCAGCTGAACATCGGCGGTAACTCTGCCTACAATAAATACTTTGTTTAGATTCATAATTATTAACGAGAATTTAGAATATAGGATTTAGAATTTAGGAATTTTAGTAAACTATACATTATTATTGCAAAATTTCTTCCAATTTTTTCTCTAAAGCTTCGTTGCTTAAAATTTTGTTTTTTTCATAAACCGGCTTTTCAACTTTTTCATACTGCTTAACCGGAGAAAATCTCCTTAAAGTTCGCGATTCTGTTTTCTGTCCGGTTTTTTTAGGCAAAGAAATAATTAAAAAACGGAGGACAGCGGACTGGAGCTTTAAATCATCCGATAATTCTTTTATTCCGGCCGGAACAGCGCTAAAACCGCAATAACCCCAATAAGCCTGCAATTCTTTTTTAATCGGGTAAGCGAGCCGCAGTTTATTAATTGGCGATTCGTTAAAAATGGAAAAACCGCGGTTATTTAACGCTTGTTTAACAACATACGGGTCTTCAGTCTTTAAAATAAAAGCAATTTCGTATTCTTTTTTGTCATCGGATACTTCTTCATGCAAAGTTCCGACTTCCGAATCATTGATATTTTCAATCATATAAATAAAATAAGTCTTTTCTAATGTAGCAAAAAGTTTATCTTTGGTCAAATTTGCCAAACCATCACTCAACTTTCTGCTCTGATACGATTCCAGACTCCGCCTCTTCGTGAATATCTTCTTTAATAGCTTCACCGCCGTCTTTCTTGAAAATATTTTTGCCGACCGGAATCAAACGGCCGATAATAACGTTTTCTTTAAGGCCTCTTAATTTATCAACTTTCCCCTCACTGGCCGCCGCCACCAAAACCCGCGAAGTTTCCTGGAATGAAGCCGCGGAAAGCAATGATTCCGCCGCAAGCGACGCCCTGGTTACGCCAAGCAGCATTTGTTGGGCGCGGGCCGGCAGTTTTTTAAGTT
>JBBUEA010000107.1:0-4613 GCA_038057035.1 Patescibacteria group bacterium
GCATTGCCGGTATTTTTCAAGATTTAACTATTAATCCAACTGTCGCGAATAATTTCCAATTTGGCAACAGAATGATTGTCCGCGCCAGCACAACAGCCACTACGACCGCAATCGGCGGATTTATCAGAATGATTGATAATACCGCGCTTGGAAACACGGTTCGCGGTCTTGAAGTGCAGGCTTATTCCGGCACTAATGTTCAAGGGACTAATACGGGTATTATTGCTTTTGGCCGAACCTTTGGCATTCAAGGCATTACAACCGGCGAGGCTGGCGGAGTCAGCAATCCGGCAGGAGTTTACGCTGAACTTCAAAACGGCACTCAAGGCAACGCTTTTCGGGCGTATTCGTCAACTTCCACCAGCGCCACTTTGGTTCAGTTCTTCCAGGAAACTTCGGCATATACCGGCACTGGTTTAGATATGAATTTTGGAGTTGGAGCCGGTTCGTTCACTGGCAATTTTATGACTCTTCAAAGAGCCGGGGTTGCCAAGTTTAATATTAATGCGTCCGGCACTACGGTTATCGCCAGTTCCAGCGCCGCGGCCGGAGCCAGTTCAACGCTTACGGTTTGCGCGCAGACGAATTGCACTCTTTCCGCGACAAGCAGCGCGAGCGTGCTTTGGGTAGCTTCGGTTGACGGCACTACCGGAACAAATTCTATAGTCGCAAGAGGTTCTATTACAGGTAATGCCGCTGACTTTGCCGAATGGGTTCCGGTAGCTGGCGAAAAAAATGATTATGAAGCCGGCGATTTATTGGCTATCGCAACATCAACTTCTTCATCAACGGAATTATTCATAAAAACTCAAACTGTTAATGATCCTCGTTTAGCCGGAGCAATTAGCGCAAGCGCAGCGTTTATCGCAGGCGCGGAAAACGGCACTGAAGGAAAAGTCGTTATGGCGTTATCCGGACGTATTTCTGTTAAAGTTAATGGAGAAAATGGCTTTATTAAAGCTGGCGATTTAATTACCGCTTCGTCTAAGCTCGGCACGGGCGCGAAAGCTATTCAACCCGGCCGTGTTTTGGGTATGGCGTTAGAATCTTTTGATGGGATAAGCGCGACATCAACCGGCAAGGTTTTAACATTAATCAATCCGCACTGGTATGTTCCTCCGGTAGAAATTACAGCGGGAGAACTGCAGGGCGGCCAAACCGGCACCGGACAAATTCTTAATACTTATACTTTTGACCCGAATACGCTTTACTCATTTGAAAATCTTAAAGTGAAGAATCTTACCGCTCAAAATGTTGAAGTTGGCACAAATGAATTGCCGAGCGGCATTACTATATATGATACTGTTACCAAAAACCCATACTGCATTATTATGGAAAACGGAGTTTTGAAATCAGTTCCGGGTAAATGCGGCGAAGGCGTGACAACTGGAGTGATTGCTACATCAACGGCGTTAAACGCGAATCAGGCGCCGCCTTTGGTTCAAACAATTGAAACTGTTGTTGCTGAAACTGTTGCCGCGCCTTTGGAGCAAACCGTTTCTTCCAGCCTAATTATTTTGCCTGAAATATCAACGTCTACTTCAACAGAGCCAGCCGCAACATCAACAACTACAATCTTAGAACTCGATTCAACATCTACAATAATTCAAGAACCAACCTCAACTTTAGTAATTGAAACAGTCGCGTCATCTTCAATTGTTGCGGAATCAACTTCAACAACGGAGACAACCTTAACTCAAATTGTAACAACCGAAACTATTGCCACATCAACAGCCAGTTCAACACCTCAATAATGATTATTAAGAATAAAATAACAAAAGAATTATTAGAGGAGCCTTTTATAAAGGCGGTTGCTGACATAAAGCAAGGCTTCATTTCTCTTGGTTGCGAGCTTCATATTGATTGCGCTGAAGAATTAATAAAAAATGGTTCTTTAGCAAAAGATTTGTGGGGTTTTAATATTTATCCCGACGGCAATTTGGATTTCGTTTCTTTAATTAATATCAGGCCGCAGGATAATAACCGTTCAATGCGGATTCAGGATGAAAATATCAAAAAGAAAATAACTGAAGTGTTTAACAAATATTAAAATATTTTGTTGAGCCATTATTTACCGTTATGCTTTATCATAGCGCTATGCTATAGCATAGCGCTTGGAGTTTGTATAAAATATTTTTATTAAAAAAATGATTACCTTGGAACGTTGGAAAAAAATATCAGCTAGAGACCAGATGGGACATATTGCTTCGGAAATCGCGCGCGCTAATTTAATTAAGGATAAAAACAGCGAAACTTTCCGTTTGATTTTGGAGCGCGCCCTTGCCTTAACCGATCTTTCTTTAAACGACAAAAAATGGCTGGATAACCCTTTGTCGCTTTTAATTTTAAGAAATGAACTGGCGGAAGCTTATTTGAACAATAATAAAAATTTGGAAAATTTATACGCGGCTTTTTGAAAACGTAAGAATTATTTATCTGTGAAAGCGGGGTGTGGGCAAGATTTACCGCTATGCTACAGCATAGTGATTAGTAATATTCCAATTCTAAACATTGAAATATTGGTTTAAGTAAGTTAAATTTAGTTAAAGATTAAAATTTTGTTTTACTGTATTTTCCGCGTCAAAATGGTTTACTTCGGCTGTCGTGATATAAGATTTGATGTTTAAAAATTCGGCTATAAAATTTATTTCCTGGCGGCATTCGTAAGGATACAGCCAGGCGTTATTTTGCAGTTTGTAAAAACCGAGCTTTTTAAGTTTTGTTCTGAATATATAACGGATTTTTTGCCGGTCGCGGGGAATGTTAAAAATAATCAGCCGCCATTTTTTGTCCCATTTTTTTTGCGGTTCTATTGTTAAATTTTCAAACTGGTATTGAAAGGTTTTTTTTCTGCCCGTATCGGTTAAAAGAATTTTTGTTTTTCCGTTTTCGTTTTCTTTCATTTCAATAAGTCCTTGACGCCTCAATTTAGTGAATGTTTTCCTAATGCGATAACGGCCGTATTTGTCCTGATTTTTGTACCATTTGATAAAAGGCTGGATAGAAGCTCCAAGTCCGGGAATATTGGCTAAAGTTAATGCCAAACCGCCGGCTTCTTCAGCCGTTGCAACAGCAAGTATTATTTTTTTAGCTATTTCCCCTTTTTTCATAATATAAGCCAGTAGTCAGTAGCTAGTAGTAAATAGATTTTAATAATAGCGCCACTTTAAATAATAATAAAATAAAAGATTTTTTTGATATAGTGGATAACTTTGAAAGTAATTTAATTATATAAATTTGAATAATACCGCTACTTTGAGGATAAAATTAACAATGGATAAATTATGGAAGTAGGTTTTTCTAAATATGGCGCTGTTCGGAAATATTAACGCATTTTAAGAAGTCCGGCCTTGCAATATTAAAAATTGAATGACTTGCGATGTCCTTCAATTTTTAAGTTTTTCCACAGCTGATTCAAACTACTATATTATATAATTAAATATGACGGCTGAAATTGAAAATGCCGATATTAGCAAAAACAAGGATTTAAAAGAAAAAATCATTGAACTTGAAGATGATTTAGATTTAATCTGCCGGCTTATAGAAAAAAGATTGGCGAAATTAGAATCTTTTTATTATCGAAAAAATAACCCAAAAACTATTTAAATTTAACTAAGTATCTAATCATCAAAGGATATGAAAAAAGATAAAAAACTTGTAATTCTTTTCGGTTCGCAAGCAAGCGGGAAAGGCCGTCGGCATTCAGATGTGGATGTTGCCGTTTTAAGCAATCACCCGTTGACGTTACAAGAAAAGGCGGAGTTTGGAGAAAAAGTAGCCAAAAAATTAGGCATTTTTGAAGATGATTTAGACATCGCCGACCTTTGGCTTGCCCCGCCCTTACTTCAATTGGAAGTGGCGAAAAATGGAAAATTGATTGAAGGCAATGCCGTCGATTTTCTCCGTTTTAAGGTGCTGGCTTGGAAAAGATATCAGGATACGGCAAAATTCCGCCGTCTCAGAAAAGAACGTCTTAATGATTTTATTTACAGCAAATGAAATATGACAAATGAAATTATTGAAAAAAATCTTGAGCGCATTAAAAAGATGCTTAACGAACTTGAAGGTTATTTAAGCGCGCCTTTTGAGGAGTTTAAAAAGGACCAGATTCTTATTTCCGCGTCAGAAAGAAAATTTCAGCTGATTGTTGACTTGGCGAGCGATATCAACGCTCAAATCTTGATTGTTGAAAAGCAGGAAACTCCCGATACCTACCGTCGTTCGTTTACAGACCTGACGAAAATCGGGATTATCGCGGATGACCTCGCTAAAACGCTCGCGACCGGCGCCGGTTTAAGAAATATCTTGGTTCATGAATATGATTTTGAAGAAGATTATGAAAAATTTTATAACTCGGCAAAAGCCATAATCCCGTTTTTAAAGGATTACGTGAAAATAATTTATGTTTATATAACCCGCCAAAATTTTAATAAATAAAAGATATTGACGTCGGACGTCAATATATTAACGCTATGACCAAAAGAAAAAATAATTTAATCGGGAACTGTTTTTGTTTAATTTTAATATTTTTTATGGCCGGATTATTAAATAAAACCAGCGCCGCGGTTTACGATATCCGAATTGAGGATCCCGAAACCGAAGATTGCGATATT
>JBBUEA010000108.1:0-2684 GCA_038057035.1 Patescibacteria group bacterium
GCATTTACTGTTACAGATAACGGCGATCTTTCCGCAAAGAAAAATGTTAAGGTGAATGCTTCTTCTGGCAGTTCAACTTATCTTCCCAAAGGAGTCTATGCTTTAGTATCAAGAGACAAAAAGGCAGAATTAGCAATTTTAACTAATCCTAATGTAAGTGGCATTCAAATTAGAGCCTCATGGGACAAGATTGAACCAACCAATAACAATTTTGATTGGGCTTATTTTGATAGTTTGATTAGCCAAGCTAAAGCTAATAATAAAAAGGTGTCTATTGCAGTAGCGCGCGGCTTGCAAAATGACGGACTTCCGTCTTGGCTTTCTTCCTTAATGTTTACTTGTTCTGATAGTTCAGTTGGTCCTATTCCTTGGGATACAATTTATAAAAAAGAATGGATAGAGCTGTGGAAAAATCTTGCCGAGCGATATGAGAATGATCCGACAGTAGTTATGTATCATATCGGAGGAATTTACTCTTGGCATACGCCTGATTGGGATCTTTGCGACGCTACCGCGGTTGACAAAAATAACTGGCTTAATAGCGGTTATCAAATAGAAAAAATAAAACAATTTGCTTTAGAGTTTGCTCAAGCTCTTGCCGCTAAAACTAAAAAACCTTTTATTCTTCCTATTGCTGGGACTATGGACAATAACGGAAAAATAAACACCTCGCAAAACACCAATGATTTTATTATTAAGCCGCTTTTTGATCTTTATGGGCCGACGGCAATAGCCGTTTCTCAATTTGGAATTATGCGCACTGTTTTCCAAGTCACTACCCCCGATCCTTTGGGGATTTGGTATGTCAGGCCGCTTGGCGATCAATTCGGCACTTTATATAATTGGAAACCTTATATCGCTGGACAAAGACAGTCTATTGCCCATACTTCCGATGAGTTAAAAATAATGTTTGACATCTCTTTACATTATAATATTCAATTTATGGAATTAGGCTCCACGCAGATTTTAACGGCAAATCAAGATGATTTAGGGTGTTATAATACTTACCTTGGTATCCTTGACGTTCATTGCGGTCATTGAGCTAACGCTCTGCCTTAAGCTTAAGTTTCTATAAAGATATGTTGGAGTCGGATACTCGGGTATTTAGACGCATTCGTAAACCCTTTGAATTTGAAGAAGAAATTTTTCATTATGCGCCAAAAACTTGTTTTAATTATTATGGGAGTAATTATCGTTATCAGCGCGGACGCTTTCATATTGTTAAAACCAAGCGTTACATCCTTTTTTGGTCCTGCATATACAGTTTGCACCCAAGAAGCTAAGCAGTGTCCCGATGGTTCATATGTTAACCGTACAGGTAAAAACTGCGAGTTTGCGAAATGTCCCGCAATAAATCCGCCCCTTGTTGCTGAATGCAAAAAAGATTCTGATTGTCCTTCCCAGCAATATATCTGCCAAGCAATACAGGGTATGGCAACTATTTGTCAAAGCAATGATAAATCGTGTGAACCTACTTACAGCATAATAAAAGGAGAGTGTAAGTTGAAAGAAGGTAGTCAATGCGTCATAAATTCAGATTGCGCTGCCGGGAATTTGTGTTATACAAATATTTGTATAAGACCGATTGGAAAACAATGTAGCGGGCCAAGTGATGCCAGTTGTCCTGCCGACTTTGATTGTATTCAAGGTTGCGGTCCGCCTGTTGCGCGAGAAGATGAATTGCCGCCTCCATATTATTGCCAATTAAAGGGATATGTTCGGCAGTGTCCAATCTGTCTTGATGGCAACACATTAATTGACACGCCATCGGGCACAGTAATAGTAAAAGATTTACAAGTTGGTATGCCAATCTGGACTATTGACACAGTTGGCCATCGTATTCTTGGAACCGTTGTCAAAACTTCTAAAGCGCCAGTATCGCCAAAACATCAAATAGTTCATATCATTTTTGACGACGGACGAGAATTATATGTTTCTCCTGGGCACCCAACTATTGATGGACGAACATTTGGAGACCTTATTGTTAACGATCTTTATAATAACGCTCGCGTAATTGCATCGGAATTAGTTGCTTATGACGGCGAAGCTACATATGACGTTTTGCCTTCAGGTGAAACTGGCTTTTATTGGGCTAATGGCATTCTTATTGACAGTACGCTTCGTTAAAATACCATTTTCGCCTGAAATTTACGGCTTACCCCTTAAAAAATCAAAATAAACGGGTAAATTATGATATAATACAAAATATAATACAAAAAGATATTTCCACAGCTTGCTGCGGTTGGGTAATTCAAGGGCAAGGTTTTAAAAATTTATGCAAAAAATAAAAAATTCATTTTACAGCTTTTAATAATTTTGATTATTTTTTTTAGCTGTTAACTCTAGCAATTTTGCTTTGGCTTTAAGCGCCAGTGAAAGTTTGAAAGACCTTGTTTTAGGCGCTGTTTATACATTTGACCAGGGTGAAGTTTTTTCGGCGTTTTCCGTTGCCGGCGGCGCTTTCTTAGCCTTTCATAATCATGAAGTTATACAGCCATTTTCCGTTGCGTCAACCAAAGGAGACAGCCGCAAAAGAATTTTAGTGATTGGATATTCCAATAGCCATCGTCTGGAAAAAGGCGAGGTAGAACAAGCTCTTTATGACGCGAAACTGAAAGTTTATGATGGCTGTCGCGCTTCGGGAATGGATATTATTAATTTACTTCGTAATTCCACCGATGCTT
>JBBUEA010000109.1:0-2673 GCA_038057035.1 Patescibacteria group bacterium
CCCTTCATATCTTTTTTCAATGACCCGGGTGTAGGATATCATATGAACCAGTACATAATATTGACAACAAGTTTATCTTAAGATAAACTTAAAATATATGAAAAATGTTATTGGATTAAAAGAGCTTAGGGAAAATATGAATAATTGGGTTAATCAAATCAGTAAAGGAAAGTCTTTTGTGGTTGTCAGAAAATCAAAGCCAATTTTTAAGATAGTACCGCCCGATACAGAGGAACAGTGGGAAACAGTGGCAGACTTTACGACAATAAACAAGAATGGCGTGTCAGCTAAAGAAATTTTAAAAGAACTCCGTAAATTGAATGCCTAATCTTAAAAAACTCCTTTCTAAATTCGGCAAAGAAGAAAGAGGAATAATTGCGTCATTAATTGATGCTATTGTTTCTCTAAATTGGATTAGCTTAGATATTAAAAAATTAAAAGGTTATCACAATATTTTTAGAGTTCGTAAAGGTAAAATAAGAATAATTTTTATAAAAGATAAAAAAGAAATTTCTATTCTTGCTATTGAACGTCGGCATGAAGATACTTATAAATTTTAAAGCTAGCCATAATGTTTCCTGCTGATGCGGCTCAGTGGAAAATATAAACGTTGTGGAATTTTAAACACCGAAGAACACAAAAAGTTTATGAGTAAAAAATAAAATGAAATTACTTCTTACATCCGGAGGTATAACCAATAAATCGATAGCCAATGCGTTGTTTGATTTGGTCGGTAAAAAACCAGAGGATACTTCGCTTGTTTTTATTCCAACCGCTTCAAATATTGAAGTGGGGGATAAAAGTTGGTTTATTGATGACCTAATTAATATTAAAAAACAGAATTTTAAATCGATTGATATTGCCGATATTTCAGCAGTTGAAGAAAGGGTATGGAGACCAAAATTAGAAGAGGCCGATATTTTGTTTTTTGAAGGTGGAAATACATATCATTTGATGGAGTGGATTAATAAATCTGGTCTCGTTTCGCTTTTACCAGAATTATTAAAAACAAAAGTTTATGTTGGAGTGAGCGCGGGTAGTATGGTAACAAATCCAGATCTATCATTGAAAATTTCTCAAATAGTTTACGAAGAAGATTTTGATAAAACAGAAAATATGAAAGGACTTGGTCTCGTGGATTTTTACTTTTTACCACACTTAAATTCAGAATATTTTCCGAAATTAAGAGAAGTCAATATCAGAGAGACCATAAAGGACTTGAAAAAGAAAGTTTATGCTCTTGATGACGATTCCGCGCTTAAAATTGTGGATGGAATAATCGACATTATTAGCGAGGGGGAATCGTTTGTAATTAATGAATAATTATGATTTTCTATTCGTATTGCACATCAAGAAATGCCACGGGCAATGAAAAAAGGAAAAGCCCGGGTTAAGACCGAGCTTTAATAAAGAGACCGCCAATGCATAAAATTTAGGCTCTATCACCTACTCGTTCACCATCAACACGTAAGACACCCCATTCATACCATTGGCCGTCAGCTCCGGGACCGCCCTCTAAATCGACAGCAACCGTTACTTTTTCGCCGTTATCAAGTTTCATCACAAAGCCGGTTCCAGATTCTCGGCACTCAACAATCGTTCTTCCAATCAGTTTTTTAAGCATTATTACCTCCCCAAAAAAGAAATTTTCTATAGTTAGGTTAATCAATTCGTGTGGTTTAGTCAACAAGTAGCAAAAGTGCCACGGGTAATGAAGTTTTAATAAAGAAAAACCCCAACTATTATCAGTAGGGGTTCTTAAAAGATTTATGGCATTGAGGGCACTTCAAATTTTTCAAGGGGATATCGCACGATGGGCAGTAAGAAATAAAACATATGCTTTGCATGTCCGGATGCAGTTTGCACTTTGGGCACCACCTGCCGCCATTTTTAATAATCAGTCTAGCGGTACAGGGCGGGTCATCATGGTGTAGAACTTTCTTTACTTTTTTCATCATTTCCTCCGTAAAAAAAGACCTAAGAATATATTAGAGCGTTAATGCGCGGCAGTCAATAAATACCGAAGCGTCACCGTAGGCGCAGATATGATAAAATAAATTTATGGAAACAAATAATCGGGATCTTCATGAAGTAGCGATTACCGCAATAATAGTTAAGGACGGTGGTTCGACGGGGGCTTCGAGCGAGCCTCAGCCGAACTCCTCACCAGAACCAAAATATTTGATTACGCGGCGGTCGTTAAATAAAAAAAGATTCCCGGGAATGTGGACAGTGCCCGGCGGGAAAATGGAGGCAAGCGATTATTTAAAACTGCCGAAAGATACTGAACATTACTGGTACAATGTGCTGGAACAAACATTGCGTCGCGAAGTAAAAGAAGAAGTAGGAATTGATATAGACAATATTGAATATATAACAAGCTTGGCAACGGTTCATACAGATGGAAGTCCATCATTGGTTATTGCTTGTATGGCTGATTATGTGGGCGGGGAAATCAAGCTTCAAGCCGAAGAAAATGATCAATTCGCTTGGGTAAATTTAGAAGAATCAAAAAACTATCAACTTCTTGACGGGATTTATGATGAATTAGTAATGGTTGAAAATAAAAGAAAAGGCAAAAAGTCGGAATGGCAGAGATTTTAACTGTTTTGAATATGTTATTATATAAAGAAGGATTTTATCATAATTAAATTATAAAAATATTAAGACTGA